>DASXAI010000053.1:0-2650 GCA_036406775.1 Acidimicrobiales bacterium | reverse complement strand
GCTGGCCTCCGAGGGCGAGCTGGCCCGGCTCCCACTGTTGCAGCGCCGCGTCGATGTCGGCGTTGGCGGCGAGTGCTGTCGCCAACGTCCAGCCGTCGGCGGCGGCCTTGGCCGTCCCCGCAGCGGCGTGGGGCCGCACGGCAAAGGCCGCATCGCCGACGAGCGCCACTCGACCGAACGCCATCCGCGTCACCTCCAGATCGAAGATCACCTGCACGAAGGGCCGCTCGATCGCCTCCACCACACCGGCGACGAGCGCCGGGAGGCGCGCCGTCGCCACGGCCCGCATCTCGGCCACGTGCTCGGGGCGCACGGCACCGGGCGGGAGGGAGAGTTCGTGGGGACGCCCGGCGGTGTCGGTGAGCAGGTCGGCCAGATCGGCCCCCGCCGCGTAGTTGCGGTACCAGACCACGTTGACGAGCCGGCGGCCGGCCTCGACTTCGCCCCCCGGCCCCGGGATCGGGTACACGAGGATGTGAGTGTTGGCGCCCACGTGGTACGTGATGGCGTCGGCCAGACACGCCGCCACGCCGGCGTCGAGATCGGCCTCGGGCACGGTGCCGCGCCAGGCGACGTAACCGGCGTAGCGCGGCGCGGCGTCGGGCAGCAGCGCCGTGCGCGTGGTCGATCCCACGCCGTCGGCCGCCACCATGAGGTCGACGTCGACGCTCGTCCCGTTGGTGAACCGGATCGTCACCCCGTCGGCGTCCGCGGCCAAGGCGTTCATCTCGTGCCCGAGGCGGTACCGGTCACGGCCGAAGCAGCCGAGCAGCCGTCGGTACACCGTGTTCCACGAGCTGAAGCGATAGGCGTGGGGCGCGTCGTGCACCACGCGTCCGGCGCGGTCGAGATACCGGATGTGGTTCGTGGCCACGCTGATGTCGTCGAGATCGACACCGGCCCGCTCGACGAGATAGCGGGCGCTGGCGGGCAGGAACCCGATGCCCGCGCCCCGCTCCTCGAGCTCGGCCGGCGAGCGTTCATGGATGTCGACGTCGAGCCCGAGGTCGCGGAGCAGGCAGGCGGCGGTCAGCCCGCCCAACGAGCCGCCGACGATGCCGACCCGCGTCGTCAGGGCTTCCCGAACGTGGCCACCCGCTCGACCGGGCACTCGAACAGGATGCGGCGCTCGTCGATCGACGGGTCACGCAGCCCGTAGGGCGGCGGGTTCTGCGTGTACTTGGTCCAGATCTTGTCGAGCTGCGCCGTGACCCGCTTGCCCTCGTCCGGGTCGTCCTCGGAGATCTCGCGCCCGACCGAGCACCGGATGCTGACCCAGTGGTACGGGTTGGCCGGGTTCATCAGGAGCATGGTGAAGAACGGGTGGGCTCGGATCCACCCGACCTTGCGCCGCTGCGCCGCCACGTTGACGAGCACCGTGTCGCCCTCGTAGTCGAACCACATCGGCGTGAGGTTGGGACGCCCGTCACCGCCGACCACAGCGACCACAGCCGTGACGGGCTCGTCGAGCAGGCGCTTGTAGATGGGGTCGAGCTGGTCGAGGGACGTGATGGATTCCCGCGTCCCGACCGAGAACTGATCGGCCTGCAACCCGTCGGCCACGTCCAGGAACTTCGCCAGTTGGATCGCCATGGGCCGGATCCTACGACCCTCTCGTCACGGCCAGGAGGTGGGCGTAGTGGTCCGGCGCGATGCGAGCGGCAACCAGGCGGGGCCGGTCCCAGCCGCTCGCGAGCACGCGACGGAGCGATGCCGCGTCGTCGACCGTCTCTGCCGCGAGGCCGCACGCGTGGGCGACGGCGGCGAAGTCGATCGGCCGGTAGTCGACGGCGGGCGGGCCGCCGTGGGCGTCGCCTTGCTTGATCTTGATGAGGCTCAGGCCGGCGTCGTCGAACACGACGACGGTGATCGGGAGGTCGAGGCGGGCGACGGTTTCGAGCTCGGCCAGGGTCATGCCGAGTCCACCGTCGCCGACCAGACAGACGACCGGTCGGCCCGGCCGGGCGAGGGCGGCGCCGATGGCGGCCGGCAGGGAGTAGCCCATGGTGGCCAGCCCGTTGGAGATCAGGATCGACAGCGGTGTGGACGCCGGCCACATGGGCATGACGGCGAGGAAATGGGCGCCGGCATCGACCGTGGCCGTCGTGGCGGGCGGGCGTGACGCCACGACGGCGTCGACGACGTCGAGCGGGCCGAACCCCCGGGCGCCCTGGCGCAACGCCGCCCGCACCCTCTCACGATGCCGGGCCCCGGCCCCAGGCGGCCACGTCGACGCGCGCACGCCGTCGAGCACGGCCGCGAGGGTCGCGCCGACCGGGCCGGTGAGCGTGACGGCGGGCTCGTAGTACGCGTCGGTGAGCGGCACCGGATGGATGGCCACGACGGGCGCCGACGACCGCCACGGTGCGGGGATCGGCTCGACGGGGTCGAGGCCGATGGCCAGGATCAGGTCGGCCGCGTCGAGCAGCGGCTGCTCCGACGCCCCGTTGGTGAACAGGCCAGCGGCGGTGTCGCTCTCGCTGTCGACGATGCCCGCGGCCTGGTACGTGGTCAGCACGGGAAGGCCGCGGCCCTCGAGCAGATGGCGTACGGCGTCGGCATCGGCCAAGGCGCCGACACCCACGATCGCCACTGGCCGCTCGGCCCGAGCCAGCAGGGCGCGGGTCTGCTCGACGTCCGCCGAGGCCGG
>DASXAI010000052.1:0-1724 GCA_036406775.1 Acidimicrobiales bacterium | reverse complement strand
CTGCAGCTGCGGGCCGGACGCTCACCCAGCGGCTGGCGGAGACGCCAGGCGTGGCGCAGGCGAGCTCGTACTGGTCGCTCGGCAGCCCGCCACCGCTCAAGAGCAAGGCCGGCGACAAGGCGCTCGTCCTCGCGCGAGTGAGCGGGAACGAGGACCAGGCCCGCGACCGAGGCGCCGAGATCGCCAAGGAGTTCGCCCATGACGATGGGACGCTCTCGGTCACGGCCGGCGGCGAGACCGTCGTCAACGACGCCGTGAACCGGACCGCGGAGAAGGATCTGAAGCGAGCTGAGTCGATCGCCCTGCCGATCACGCTCATCCTGCTCGTCGCCGTCTTCGGAAGCGTGGTCGCCGCCCTCCTGCCCCTGGGCGTCGGCATCTTGGCCATCGTGGGCACCTTCGCCTTCCTCCGCCTGCTCAGCACGATCACCGACGTCTCGATCTTCTCGCTGAACCTGACGACCGCGCTCGGGCTGGGCCTGGCCATCGACTACAGCCTCTTCGTCGTCTCCCGGTTCCGTGAAGAGCTGGCCGGCGGCTACGACACGAAGGACGCCGTCATCCGGACGGTGCGCACGGCCGGTCGCACGGTCGTGTTCAGCGCGAGCACGGTCGCCATCGCCTTGGCGGCGATGCTCGTGTTCCCGATCACGTTCCTGAAGTCGTTCGCCTACGCCGGCATCGCGGTGGCGATCATGGCCGCCTTCGGGGCCGTGGTCGTGCTGCCTGCGCTGCTCGCCGCTCTCGGCCCGCGCGTGAACAAGTGGGCCGTGTTCCATCGCACGACCACACCGCCCGTTGGCCAGGGCGTCTGGCACCGCGTGGCGACGACCGTCATGCGCCGGCCGCTGCCGATCGCGACGGCGGCCATCGTCGTGCTGCTGTTCCTCGGCGCGCCGTTCCTCAACATCAAGTTCGGTCTGCCCGATGACCGGGTGCTGCCGCCAGGTGACTCCGTTCGCCAGGTGCAGGACGTCCTGCGCGACGAGTTCTCGTCGCAAGAGTCGGCAACGCTCGAGGTCGTCGCCCCGGAGGCCAACACGACGAGGGCCGAGGTGGCCGCCTACGCCACTGCGCTGTCCCGAGTGGTGAACGTGGCCCGAGTGGACGCTGCCACCGGTTCGTACATCGAAGGCCAACGGGTCAGCGCGCCGTCCCCGGCTTCCGCCCGCTTCACCACGGCAAGCGGCACCTGGTTGTCCGTGGTCCCGTCGGTCGAACCGTTGTCACCGGCCGGTGAGACGCTCGTCAAGCACGTCCGAGCGGTTCCCGCACCGTTCGCCACCGAGGTCGGCGGCCCGTCGGCGCAGCTCGTCGACACCAAGAGCTCGCTCTTCTCCCGGCTGCCGATCGCCCTCACGATCATCGCCGGCGTCACCTTCGTCGTCCTGTTCCTGCTGTTCGGCAGCCTGCTCGTGCCGCTGAAGGCGGTGGTCCTCAACCTGCTGAGCCTGACCGCCACGTTCGGCGCCATGGTGTGGGTGTTCCAGGACGGCCATCTGGCGAGCGCGCTCAACTTCACGCCGACGGGCACGATCGCCGTCGTCATGCCGATCCTGATGTTCTGCATCGCGTTCGGCCTGTCGATGGACTACGAGGTGTTCCTGCTGTCCCGCATCAAGGAGGAGTACGACCGCACCGGTGACAACACGACGTCGGTCGCGGTCGGCCTCGAACGCACCGGTCGCATCGTCACCGCCGCCGCGGTGCTCCTCGCAACGGTG
>DASXAI010000051.1:0-8253 GCA_036406775.1 Acidimicrobiales bacterium | reverse complement strand
CTGGGCGCCCTGGCCGTCATCGATCCCGAGACGCCTGGCAACGACGTCTTGCCCCACGAGCAGACGACGCCCAAGGCGTCGACCGATCGCCTCGACCTCACCCGCGCCACCGAGGCCAACCTGTCGCCGATCTGGGTGCTGTCGCTGGCGCGGGGGCTCGTCCGCCTCACCACGCCGCCGGGCGAGCCGCTCGCCACCGTCACCGACCCCGACGGCGTCGTCCACCGCCTCGAGCACGTCGACGACCCGGCCCGGGTCGAGGCGATCCACGCCGCCGTGGCGTCAGCGCCGGTGTTGGTCGCCGACGGCCACCATCGCTACGGCGTGGCCCGGGCCTACCGCCACGAGCGCCGGGCCGCGTCCGGCGACCGACCCGGCGCCTACGACTTCACCCTCGCCCTCGTCCAGGAGCTGGCCGAGGATCAGCTGGTCGTGCGGGCGATCCATCGCCTCATCAGCGGCGGGAGCGACATCCCCGAGCTGCTGGCCCGGTCGTTCGACGTCACCGACGCCGGACCGGTCTCGCCGGCGACGCTCGCAGCCATGGTCGAGCGCGGCGCGCTGTGCCTCGTCACACCCGACGGCACGGGACGGTTCCTCACACCGAAGCCGGGTGCCTTCGAAGGGGTCGCCGACCTCGACTCCGCCCGGCTCGATCATGCGCTGGCCGGCAGCGACCACACAATCTCGTTCCAACACGGCCTCGACGAGGTGCTGCACGCCCTCAAGAGCGGCGGCCCGTCCTACGCCGTGCTGTTGCGGCCGGTGACGGTGGAGCAGATCCGGGCCACGGCCCATGAGGGCGCGCTCATGCCGCCCAAGTCGACGTTCTTCTGGCCCAAGCTCCGCACCGGGTTGGTGTTCCGGCGCGTGACCTGAGGCCTACGACACCGACCAGGTGCCGTTGGAGCGCAGGAGCACGCCCAGGTCGCCGGAGCCTTTCTGCTCGGCGGCGACCGCGAGCTGGCGGCTGGCTTCGCCCGCGTACTCGGGCCGCTGGACCTGGCGGAACACGCCGAACGGCGTGGGCTCGTGGATGCCCGACGACAGTTGGCCGAGGGCGAAGGCCAGGCCCGGATCGTCGCGGTGGGCGTCGTGCACGAGCAGCTTGTCCTCGCCGACCTCGGCCACGTCGACGATGCGCAGTTGGCCGTCGCTGCCCATCATCACGCCCTTGTCGTCGTTGGCGCCGAAGCGGATCGGCTGGCCGTGCACCAACGGCACCAGCATGTCGGCCCGGTGTTCCTTGGTGAGCACGTCGTCGAACACGCCGTCGTTGAAGACGTTGCAGTTCTGCCAGATCTCGACGAAGGCCGCGCCCTTGTGGTCGTGGGCGGCGCGGAAGACCTCCTGCATGTGCTTGCGGTCGAGGTCGTGGGTGCGAGCCACGAACGTGGCGTTGGCGCCGAGGGCCACCGACACCGGGTTGAACGGGGCGTCGATCGAGCCGAGGGGCGTCGACTTCGTGACCTTGCCGACCTCGGACGTGGGCGAGTACTGGCCCTTGGTCAAGCCGTAGATCTGGTTGTTGAACAACAGGATCGTCAAGTTGACGTTGCGGCGCAGGGCGTGGATGAGGTGGTTGCCGCCGATTGACAGGCCGTCGCCGTCGCCCGTGATGACCCAGATGTCGAGGTCGGGCCGGGCCATGGCCAAGCCGGTGGCGATGGCCGGCGCCCGCCCGTGGATGCTGTGGATCCCGTAGGTGTTCATGTAGTACGGGAAGCGGCTGGAGCACCCGATGCCCGAGATGAACACCGTGTTCTCGGGCCGTACGCCCAGCTCGGGCAGGAGCATCTGGACGGCGGTGAGGATGCCGTAGTCACCGCAGCCGGGACACCAGCGGACTTCCTGGTCGCTGGTCCAGTCCTTGCGCGTCGTGGTCGGCGCGGCCACGTCAGTCATGGGAAGCTCCGTTCACGGCCGGCGGCTCGGCGCCCAGCTCGGCCAGGATGGCGGTTTCGACCTCGAGGGCGGTGAAGGGCACGCCCTGCACCTTCGTGAGGGACTTGGCGTCGACCAGGTAGTCGGCCCGCACCAGCCGGCACAGCTGGCCCAGGTTGAGTTCGGGGACGAGCACCTTGCGATGGCGACGCAGCACCTCGCCGAGGTTGGCAGGCAGCGGATTGAGGTGCACGAGGTGGACCCACGCCACCTTGTGGCCCTGGCGCCGGACCCGCTCGACCGCCGAGTCGATGGCGCCCCAGGTCCCGCCCCATCCCAGCACCACCAGGTCGGCGTCGGCGTCGCCGAGCACCTGGGCGTCGGGGATGTCCCGGGCGATGCCGGCGACCTTGGCCGCCCGCAAGTGGACCATCTTCTCGTGGTTGGACGGCTCGTAGGAGATGTTGCCGGAGCCGTCCTCCTTCTCGATGCCGCCGATGCGGTGCTGCAGGCCCGGGGTGCCGGGGATGGCCCACGGCCGGGCCAGGGTCTCGGGGTCGCGGAGGTAGGGCCAGAACTCGTGGGAGCCGTCGTCGCGCTCGTGGTTGGGCTCGCTGGCGAACTGCACGCTGATGTCGGGCAGGTCGTCGGGGTCGGGCAGCTTCCACGGTTCGGAGCCGTTGGCGATGTAGCCGTCGGACAGCAGGATCACCGGCGTCCGGTACTTCAGCGCGATGCGGGCCGCCTCGATCGCAGCGGTGAAGCAGTGCGAGGGGCTGTAGGCGGCCACCACCGGCAGCGGCGCCTCGGCGTGACGGCCGTAGATCGCCAGGTTCAGGTCGGCCGCCTCGGTCTTGGTGGGCAGACCGGTGGAAGGGCCGCCCCGCTGGATGTCGATGACCAGCATCGGCAGCTCGAGGCTGATGGCCAGGCTGATCGTCTCGCCCTTCAGCGCCACACCGGGGCCGCTGGTGGTGGTGACACCCAAGTGGCCGCCGAACGCCGCGCCCAACGCCGAGCCGGCGGCGGCGATCTCGTCTTCGGCCTGGAAGGTGCGCACGCCGAAGTTCTTGTGCTTCGACAGCTCGTGGAGGATGTCGGAGGCGGGCGTGATCGGGTAGCTGCCGAGGAACAGCGGCAGGCCGGCCCGCTGGCTGGCGGCGACCAATCCCCACGCCAGGGCGGTGTTGCCGTTGATGTTGGTGTACTCGCCCGGCGCCAACTTGGCCGGGGCCACCTCGAAGGGGTGGACGAACAGCTCGGTGGTCTCGCCGAAGTTCCAGCCGGCCAGGAAAGCGGCCCGGTTGGCGTTGCGCACGAGCTCGTTCTTGGCGAAACGCTGATCGATCCACTCGAGCGTCGGCTCCGTGGGCCGTGAGTACAGCCAGGAGATGAGGCCGAGGGCGAAGAAGTTCTTGGAGCGCTCGGCGTCACGCGGCTTCACGCCGAACTGCGCCACCGCCTCCTTGGTGAGCGACGTCATCGGCACTTCCACGAGCTGGTACCCCTGGAGGCTGTCGTCCTCGAGCGGGTTGGCGTGATAGCCGGCCTTGGCCAGGTTGCGCTCTTCGAAGGCGTCGACGTTGACGATCAGGGTGCCGCTGCGCCGGAGCTGGTGCAGCTCGGCTCGCAGGGCGGCGGGGTTCATGGCCACCAGGACGTCGGACGCGTCACCAGGCGTGGTGATGTCGTGGTCGGAGATGGCGACCTGGAAGGCCGACACGCCGAAGACGGTGCCGGCAGGGGCCCGGATCTCGGCCGGGAACTCGGGGAGCGTGGACAGGTCGTTGCCGAAGAGCGCGCTCACCGACGTGAAGCGATCGCCGGTGAGCTGCATACCGTCGCCGGAGTCACCGGCGAAGCGCAGCACCACCCGGTGCAGCGCCTCGGCGTCCGGGCGATGAACTGTGTCAGTCATCCGCCAGTACCCCCTGCCTCATGTAACGAAAATGTTGTGTATGGGTGACGGTACACCGCGCGACAGGAAAAACCTGAACATCCCGGCGGTGACCGGCCGGTGAACTGTGGCGCTGATCAGGTCGTTCGCGAACGGTCAGGCGATCGTGATGCTGTCGTCGAGGTAGACGTCCTGAATAGCGTGAAGCAGTTCGATGCCTTCGGCCATGGGCCGCTGGAACGATTTGCGTCCCGAGATGAGCCCCTGGCCGCCGGCGCGCTTGTTGATCACAGCCGTACGTACGGCCGCCGCCAGGTCTGCGGTTCCCTTCGATTCTCCGCCCGAGTTGATGAGGCCGATCCGGCCCATGTAGCAGTTGGCGACCTGCCAGCGGGTCAAGTCGACCGGGTGGTCGGTGGTGAGCTGGTCGTACACCAGCGGTGACGTCCGACCGTAGTTCAGGGCGACGTAGCCGCCGTTGTTCTCCGGCTGTTTCTGCTTGATGATGTCGGCCTCGATGGTGACGCCCATGTGGTTGGCCTGGCCGGTGAGGTCGGCGGCGACGCTGTAGTCGACGCCGTCCTTCTTCAAGGCGTTGTTGCGCAAGTAGCACCACAACACCGTGAACAGGCCCAGGTCGTGGGCCTCGGTGAAGGCCTTCGACACCTCCTGGATCTGGCGCGTCGACTCGTCCGACCCGAAGTAGATCGTCGCCCCCACACCCACCGCACCGAGGTTCCACGCCTCTCGTACGGTGCCGAACATGATCTGGTCGAACTTGTTCGGGTAGGTGAGCAGTTCGTTGTGGTTGAGCTTGACGATGAACGGGATGCGGTGGGCGTAGGCGCGGCTGACGGCGCCGAGGACGCCGAAGGTGGTGGCCACCGCGTTGCAACCGCCCTCGATGGCCAGCTTCACGATGTTGGTCGGGTCGAAGTAGGCCGGATTGGGCGCGAACGAAGCGCCGGCGGAGTGCTCGATGCCTTGGTCGACGGGCAGGATCGACAGGTAGCCGGTGCCGGCCAGACGGCCGGTGCCGTACAGCGAGCCCAAGTTGCGCAGCACCGTCGGTGGGCGGTCGGTCTGGATGAACACCCGCTCGATGAAATCGGGCCCGGGCAGCGCCAGATCGTCTCGTGGGATCCCCTTTGACTCATGGGTGAGCAGGCTCTCGGCCTCGTCACCGAGCAGGGCCGGCACATCCACCACGACGGCTCCTCACGACGCGCACCGGGGCGCGCCCACCGCGCCCGAGGTCGAGTCAGCGTACTCGTACCCTCGAGCCGATCGCCTGTCCGCCGCGGCGGGCGTCTACGTCGCCACGGCCGCCACCGCCTTCTCCACGAGGCGCTGCACGCGCCGGGTGTCGGACGCTCGCACGACGGCGTCGGCGACCACCTCAGTGCGACTCTGCGTGGCCCCGCCGGCCCGGTAGAACCGCCGGCGCACGCGGCCGGTGACCACCACGGCCTCGCCCGCGTCGAACAGGCCCTTGCCCTCCGGCGCGGACCACGACACCGGCACCGAGTCGGCCCGGCCCTCCTCGTCCCTGGTGGTGACCTCGTAGGCCACGAGCGTGGCGCCGGACGGGAGGACCCGTTGCTCGGCGGCCCGCGACAGCACCCCGTTCAGGATCACGACGTTCATCGGTGCGCTCCTTCTCAGCGCTCGTCGGTTCTGCGGGGAAGTGAGGAGCAGCGTACGCCGGGGGTGTGACAGCCATGATGATCACGCCGCTCCGGATCGGCGTGGAGGAGACTCCAGGGGTGGTGGTCCCGCTGTCGGGTCTGACCCTGGTGTGTGACTGACCGACTGTGTCCTTGTAGTGAATCGTCGGCCCG
This sequence comes from Acidimicrobiales bacterium, assembly GCA_036406775.1. GTDB lineage: Bacteria > Actinomycetota > Acidimicrobiia > Acidimicrobiales > Ilumatobacteraceae > DASXAI01. The sequence continues at coordinate 2,631 of DASXAI010000051.1, read as the reverse complement.
TCACGCGGGACCACCACGCTCCCCGGGTGGTCGGCCGGTTTCGTGACCTCATAGGAGCCTGTTGACCCAGACTCGTGGCTGTCTCGTCCGTTCCGTCCGTCGGCCCTTGCTGTCCGTGTCGATGAACCGAAAGGACCAGACCCATGATGACACCGCCCGCCCGCCACGTCACTGGCGGCGTGGACACCCACGGCGACGTGCATGTAGCTGCTGTGCTGGACTCGGCCACCGCCCGACACCTGGGCACCGAGTCGTTCCCGACGACAACCACGGGCTACGCGGCGCTGCTGGGCTGGTTGCAGGGCTTCGGCGAGGTCGACCGGGTCGGGGTGGAGTCGACCGGCAGTTATGGGGCCGGGCTGATGCGGTTCCTGCGCGTCGAGGCCATCGAGGTGATCGAGGTTGACCGGCCCGACCGCAAGGCCCGCCGGTTTGAGGGCAAGTCCGACCCGATCGACGCCGAGGCCGCCGCCCGCTCGGTGCTGTCGGGCAAAGCGAAGTCCGTCCCCAAGTCGCGCGATGGGCTGGTGGAGGCGATCCGCTCGCTGGAGGTCGTCCACCACGGCGCGATCAAGGACCGGACCCGGGCCATCAACCAGTTCAAGGCGACGCTGGTCAGCGCGCCGGAGGCGGTTCGTGACGGCCTGCGAGGCCTGTCCTTGGGCGACCAGCTGGCCCGGGCCCAGCGCTGGCCCGACGGCCACGGCGAACCCGTCGAGCGCGAGGTCCGCTGGGCGCTCAAAGAGCTCGCCCGGCGCATCGGGTTCCTCGACGAGCAGACCGCCCGGCTCGAGACCCGAATCGGCGAGCTCGCCGCCGCGGTGTCGCCGGCGCTGATGGGCCTGTGCGGTGTCGGCCCCCACGTGGCCGCCCAGCTGTTGGCCGCCGCCGGCGACAACCCCGACCGGATGCGCTCGGAGGCGGCCCTCGCCAAGCTGTGCGGCGCCTGCCCCATCCCGGCCTCCTCCGGCAAGACCACCCGCCACCGGCTCAACCGCGGCGGCGACCGGCGAGCCAACAACGCCCTGTTCACCATGGTGCTGGTTCGTATGCGCCACGACCCCGCCACCCGCGCCTACGTCGCCCGCCGCCGCGCCGAGGGCAAGACCGGCAAGGAGATCATGCGTTGCCTCAAGCGTTTCGTCGCCCGAGAGGTCTTCCAGGCGCTCACCAACCCACCCGCCGATCTGCCCACCGGCCACGAGCTGCGCCAGCTCCGCCTCCAGCTCGGGCTCAGCCTCGCCGCCGTGTGCAACGCCGTGGGCACCACCCCAACCCGGCTGTCGAACATCGAACGCGGCCACGTCCACGACACCCGCCTCGCCCGGCGAGCACGCTCGTGGTTGCTCCAAAACGCTGCTTGACATCTATAGGAGCTTCAGCGAAAGGGCCGGCCCGGTGCTCGGCGACGGCGGGGTCCGTACCTGTCGGCAACTCGCGCTGGTGTCGCGCCGATCCGCCGACAGGTTCGGGTGCGGCCGCTCAGCGGCCGAGGGAGGCCAAGCGTTCCTCGACGTCGGCGAAACCCGGCTCGGCCTCGCGCACCTTGGCGAACAGGGCCCGCGCCCGGGGTGTGTCGCCGGAGCGGTCGTAGAGGTCGCCGAGGGCGTACCAGAGGCGCAGGTGGTGCTCCCGCACCCGGCGGGGCGTGGAACCGGCTCGTTCGAGCAGGCTGATGGCGCCCCGGAGGTCACCCTGATCGGCGCGGGCGCCGGCGGTCACGATGCGGCCCTCGGCCACCACCGCGGCCGACGGCGAGGCTTCTCGCACTTCGTCCCAGAGGGCCTCGACGCGGTCGTAGCGCCGCAAGGCGCGATAGGAGTCGGCGAGGACGGGATCCTGGTCGGCCGAGCCCGTGAGTGTCCGGTACGCCTCGAGCTCGGTCGCGGCCTGGCGCCAGCGCCCGAGGCGATAGTTGGTCAAGCCCAGGAGCTCTCGCACCGAGGCGGCCCCGGGCGCCTCGGTGGCCAGGCGCGTGAGGATCCTACGGGCGTCCTGGTATCGCTCCCGCTCGAAGGCGCCGCGCGCGGCCTCGAGCCGTTCCGCCAGCTTCGGGGCCTGCGCGACCCCGCCGGTCCGCTCGAGCTCGGCCAGGACGTCCCCGGGCAGCCGGTCGGGCGCCGCCGCTCGCCGCCTCGGCGGCTCGCTGCCCCGGGCGACGGCGTCCTGGGCCACGTCGCGCACGGGCCCTTCGTCGATCCAGATATCGGGAGCGGGCCGCTCGGTCGGCGGCGGCGGCTCCGTCCGGTGGGCATCGGGGCGACGCGGGACCGAGCGGGCCGGCGGCCGACCGGTGCGGCTCGGCGGACGCTCCGACCGGGTCGGCGGCCGGCCGCTGCGGCTCGACGGGCGTTCTGACCGGCTCGACGGCCGGCCGTTGGGGCTCGGCGGACGATCGGTCCGGCTCGACGGACGGCCGTTGCGGCTCGGTGGGCGCTCGGTCCGGCTCGACGGCCGGCCGGCTCGGCTCGGTGGGCGCTCGGTCCGGCTCGACGGGCGTTCTGACCGGCTCGACGGGCGTTCTGACCGGCTCGACGGCCGGCCGTTGGGGCTCGGCGGACGATCGGTCCGGCTCGACGGACGGCCGGCTCGGCTCGGCGGACGATCGGTCCGGCTCGACGGCCGACCGGT
>DASXAI010000050.1:0-1664 GCA_036406775.1 Acidimicrobiales bacterium | reverse complement strand
ACGCGGCCGAAGCCGAGCCCGAAGAAGAGTGCGCCGGCAATGGCCAGAAGGGCCGAGGCCAGTTCGTGGTTCTTGCTCTGGACTAGCACGCTGCGCAGCAGCGCCGCGGTGGTGGCCGAGAAGTCATAGTGGCGCACGAGGTGTGCAGTCAGCGACGCGGGCTCGGGGGTCGAGGTACTCCTCCAGGACCAGCAGGGCGGGCACAACAGCGATCAGGACGTAGGCTGTGAGGAGGAGCGACTGGAGCGGCCCCTCGACCGCCTGGTACCGCCGCCAGGCACCGATGGCGACTCCCGGAACCGAGCCCGGCTGCTGGTGATCGACCCACCCGCGGCCACGATTCGACAGGGCCTCGGCGCGCGCTCGCGCCCTGGACAGCAGCGACCGATGCGAAGGCTGCTCCGACCCGGAGCCTTCGCCCTTGTCGATCTCATGGCTGCGAGAAAAGTCATCCATCGCCGCAACGTGGGGCGAATCCGTGAGCCCGGATCAGTCTCGCACGTTGCGACAATCGCGAGGAGGGGCCCGCCGCCGCGGTTCAGCGGGGAGCGAGCGCCTGCCGGAGGACGATCTTTCCGAAGGCCGCGGCCTGCGTCTGGCTTTCGCCGGGCCTGTAGGTGAGGACGACGACGATGTGCGGTCCGTCGGGTGCGTAGATGATCGCGGCCGAGTGACGGGTGTCGTCGAGCCGTTCTTTTGCGCTATCGGAGTTGATTTGCTGAGCGAGGGCCGGAAGAGGCCGCGGTTGTCGCCGGTCGGCTGTGGGTTGAGGAGCAGGGCGAGCCGACACGTGCTTCGTATTCGGTGAGGCCTGCCGTGTGGAGAGCGGCTGGTTGTCCGAGTGCGGCAGCCTGGAGGATGGAGAGGATGCGGGCGAGGTCGTGGGCGGTGGTGACCTGTTGGGAGACGAGCGGTGGGGGGTCGGGTGCGTTCTCGACGGGTTGGCTGATTGAGGTGCCGACCCGGTAGTCGCCGGTGTAGCTGCTCGCAGCGGCGCCGAGGCGTGTGAGAGTTGCCTGCGCGATCTCGCTGCCGGCTTGCTCGGAGCCGCCGGTCGAGACGTTCGTGACCCATATTTCCGGCCTTCCCGGGGAAGCTGTGTGCGAGTGCAGCCAGGCGGGCGTCGAGCTGGCGATCGAGATGTTGCCGCGAGGACGGCATGCGTTTGGCTGAGGTTGGGAGCAGCCAGACGTCGTTCGAGGAGGCTGTCGTGAGGACGCGATCACCTGCCAGGAAGCGCAGCTCGATATCGTGCCGCCCGGGAGCCGTCCGGAGTGGAAAGGTGACGCTGCCCCCTCGGACGGCCACGGTCGCCCAGCGGCGTCCGTCCACGCGAACCTCGACGTCAGTCGCCCCGGCGGGTGCTCGGGCGCGGATGGGTCCGAAGAACACCTCGCCTTGGCGAGGCTCCAGCAGTTCGGGCCGATGTGCTGTCGGAACGAGCCTCTCATTCGTGCAGTCGCGGGGGAGTCGGGCAAGGGCGGCCTCAGCACGCTTGGAGCTGGCCTGTCCCCCGGAGGCGATGGCGCCCGACTGGCGGTCGTAGCCCTCTGCCTCTTGCACCTGTCCGCGCGCGTACTCCTCGGCGGCGCGCAGAAGCGGCTGGCAGCCGAGCACCTGCGTTGTCAGAAACCAGGCGAAAGCGCTCGAGAAGGCGGAGCGAT
>DASXAI010000049.1:0-2924 GCA_036406775.1 Acidimicrobiales bacterium | reverse complement strand
CGGCACTCCGGCGACGCGCCCGCTGAATCGGGCCAGGAATCGAGCCGGGAGCGCCCGGGGCGGTCGGTATCGTTGGCGTCGTGCCCGAGCCGTTCTACGTGACGACGCCCATCTACTACGTCAACGACGCGCCCCACATCGGCCACGCCTACACCACAGTCACCACCGACGCCCTCGCCCGCTGGCATCGACTCTTGGGCGACGACGTCTTCTTCCTCACCGGCACCGACGAGCACGGCTTGAAGGTGCAGCGCGCCGCTGAAGCGAACGGCGTCTCACCCCGCCAGTGGGCCGACCAGACCGTCGTGCGCTTCCAGGACGCGTGGAAGCTGCTCGACATCAGCAACGACGACTTCATCCGCACCACCAAGCCACGGCACTACCGAGCCGTCGGACAACTCCTCCAGGCGTGCTACGACGCCGGCGACATCGAGCTGCGCCCGTACAAGGGCTTCTACTCCGTGGCCGACGAGGAGTACATCAGCGCCGATCAGGTGGCCGACTACGAGGCCCGCGGCCGCGCGGTGATCGAGCTCGAGGAGCAGAACTACTTCTTCAAGCTGTCGAAGTACGAGCAGGTGCTGCTCGACTGGTACGAGTCGCACCCCGACTTCGTGGTGCCCGAGACCAAGCGCAACGAAGCGCTCGGCTTCATCCGCTCGGGCCTGCAGGACTTCTCGATCAGCCGCACGTCGATCAGTTGGGGTGTGCCGATCCCGTGGGATCCGGCCCACGTCAACTACGTGTGGTTCGACGCCCTCACGAACTACATCACCGCCGTCGGCTACGGGAGCGACGACGAGGAGTTCCACCGGTGGTGGCCCGGCACCCACGTCATCGGCAAGGACATCCTCCGGTTCCACACCGTGTACTGGCCGGCGATGCTGCTGTCGGCCGGACTCGAGCCGCCGGCCCACGTGTACGTACACGGCTTCCTGCTGGTGGGCGGGGCGAAGATGAGCAAGACCGCGCTCAACTCGATCGCGCCGGCCGACCTGGTGGCCGAGTTCGGCGTCGACGGTTTCCGGTACCACTTCCTCGCCGATGTCCAGTTCGGTGCCGACGGCGACTTCTCCTACGAGGGGCTCGTCGCCCGCTACAACGCCGACCTGGCCAACAACCTCGGCAACCTGCTGGCCCGCGTCGCCACCGTCGTCGGTCGCAAATGCGGTGGGGTGGGGCCGGCGCCGCGCGCCAACAGCCCGCTGGCCGACGCCGCCGCCGAGAGCTATGAGGGCGCGGCCGCGGCGTGGGCTGCGGTCCAGCCCAGTGACGCCCTGGCGGCGACGTGGCGGCTGGTGCGCGCCACCAACGCCTATCTCGAGACCAACGAGCCGTGGAAGGCCGACCCGGGTCCGACCGTCGACGCCGTCCTCGGCGACGCCCTCGAAGCGCTCCGGATCGTCGCCGTCCTGGCGTCACCGGCGATCCCCCACGCCGCCCAGGCCATCTGGGATCGCATCGGGCTCCCAGGCCGGGTCGAGGATCAGCGCCTGCCCGCCGCGGCGGCGTGGGGCGGTTACCCCGGCGACCTCCCGGTCGTGAAGGGCGACCCGCTCTTCCCCCGCAAGCAGAGCGAGTGACACCCCCCTCCCCCTCCTCTCCCCGTTTCACGCTCCCTGAAGAACCTCTGGGGTTCTCCACGGAGCGTGAAACGGAGGGGGCGGGGTGGACCGACAGCCACTGCCACCTCCACGACCCCGGCATCCCCGGCGGCGTGGAGGCGGCGCTGGCGGCCGCCCACGACGCGGGAGTGACCCGCCTCATCACGGTGGGCACCGACGCCGAGACGAGCGCGGCCGCCGCCGACCTCGCGCTGGCGCACGCCGGCGTGTGGGCCACGGTCGGCCTCCATCCGCACGACGCCCGCCTCGGCGTCGACACCGTGCTCCCGCTCCTCGATCGACCACGGATCGTGGCCGTTGGGGAATGCGGCCTCGACTATCACTACGACCACTCACCGCGCGATATCCAGCGCGAAGTGTTCGCGGCGCAGATCGCCGTCGCCCACGAACGCGGCCTGCCGCTGGTGATCCACACCCGAGAGGCGTGGGCCGACACGTTTGCCGTCCTGGCCGACGCCGAACGGCCCGAGCCGCTGATATTCCACTGCTTCACGGGTGGGCCCGATGAGGCTCGCACGTGCCTCGACCTGGGCGCCTACCTGTCGTTCTCGGGCATCGTGAGCTTCAGGGGGGCCGGCGACGTTCGGGCCGCCGCCGCCCTGTGTCCCCTCGACCGCCTCCTCGTCGAGACCGACGCGCCCTACCTCGCGCCGGTCCCGCACCGAGGCCGGCCCAACCAGCCCGCCTTCCTGCCCGCGGTCGGCGCCGCCCTGGCGTCGGCCACTCAGCGTGATATCGACGCGGTGGCGGTGGCGACGGCCCGGAACGCCAGTGTTGCGTTCCGTTTACCTCGCCCCTAGTTTTCGGCACTGGCAGCGGGCGGCCGCCTCGTGGCCGTCGCCTGCGACGACATCTACGGGGAGGAGACGAGCTGAGGTTCGAACACGGCGATCGGGTCCGCCTGGTCGTGGCGTCCTGCCTCACGATTGCGGCGCTCCCGATACTCCTCAGGGAGGGGAGTCAACAGCGCGCGAACCAGCCGACGGTCGCGGTTGTCGCGCCCGGAGGCCAGGCACTGGCGTCGCCCCTCGACAGCGACTCGTCCACCACGGTCGCCGCCGACCAGGCGACCGCGGCCCCGGCTGTTCCCACCGCGCCGGCCGCGCCCACCACCACCACGACGGCCGACTCGGCCAGCTTCCTCGTGGGTTCGCCGACGACGCCCGATACCAACGGCTCGATCACGATCGCCGTGCCGGCGCCCGCATCCGAGACCACCCGGATGGTGACGGCGTCGTTCAAGCGGTGGGCCAAGGGTTCGACGTGGGCCGCCGACCCCTGCGCGGCGTGGTTCTTGAA
>DASXAI010000048.1:0-5100 GCA_036406775.1 Acidimicrobiales bacterium | reverse complement strand
TCACGGCTGGTTCAGCACCGGCGACCTGGCCCTGCCGGCCGCCCCGACGCCGCCGGACGACACCGCGACGGCCGACGGCGGCCATCCGCCGTCCGACGCCAGCTTCACGCCGCCCGGGACCGACGTACGGAACCTCGGCGTGTTCGGACCCAACGGCCTGACTGCATCGACCAGCGGCGATGTCGTCTCCGCCACCTGCGCCGGCCCGAGTGCACTGCTGGGCGCCCGGGCCGGGTTCGTGCAGTGCGCGCCCGACGCCCCGGCGGCGGTGCTCGACCCGTGCGTCGTCTCGCCCATCGACCCCACCCTCGTGGCCTGCATCGGCGATCCGCAGCAGCCGGTGCGCCTGGTGCGGGCCACCACGCCCCAGCCCCAGACCTCGCCCGCGCCCGGACCGCCGTTCCTCGCCCTCGTGCTGTCGGGTGGCGACGTCTGCACGCCGGTGGCCCCACCCGGCGCCGCGCCGCCGCCCACGACCACCGCCGCCTCGACCACGACGTCGACGCCAACCGCCACTACGTCGACCACGAGCCCTGCCCGCAGCACGACGACCAGCACAGCCACCAGCACGACCACGAGCACCACGACGCCACCGACCTCCACCAGCGCACCGCCGACCACGGCGACGGCACCGGCGACGCCGGCCTACCGGTGCGCCAGCGGGGCGTCGATCCTGGCCCAGCCCACGACGTCGAACGCGGCCTGGACGGTGCCGATCAGCCAGCCCGGCGCGCCGAACCGCACGGTCACCGTGACCGTGGCCTATAGCTAGATCGTCACCCAGTCGGTGAGCAGCAGCGGGAAGGGGGCCCCGGCGCCGAACCGGCACAGCAGCCGGAACGGCCCATGGCCGACGCCCGGCGCCCGGAAGCGACCCCGCTCGTCGGGCGCGATGCGCAGCGGCTCGCCCGCCGCCGCCTGGTGCACCTCCACCCATTCGACGGGCGGCGGCGCGACCTGGCCCACCACCGTGCCGTCCTCGTCGATCTCCACGTCGACGACGACGTCGCCGTGCTCGAACGTGAGCTCGCGAGGCCCGCGGCCGCCGGAACGCACGCCCACCAGTTCGGGCGACTCGGTGTTCGAGTCGAAGGTGAGCGCCGCCAGTTCGGCGTCGATGTCGAGCCAGGTGAACGACGCCTTGGCCGCCGCCACGACCTCGGCCGGCACTCGTTCCGTGGCCCGGAGCCCGTGGCCCAGTACCTCCATCAGTTGATCGTCTGACATGTCCTCTACCCTGTGGTCGAAAGGTCCGCCTTCGGTCATTGCCGAACCTCCTTCGATCCTCCAGAGCCCTCACCGCTGTCGCGGATACCACGTTCACGAAGAGTGGCGCCACGGAGCGTGGTCATGACGGCTCGGAGGCGGACGAGGCAGCGTTGCCGGGTCGGGCCGATGCTCCCCTTGGGCATGTCGAGCATGGTGGAGATCTCGTCATACGACAGCGGCGGGTCGACGAGCAGCAGCCGCAGCAGCTGCTGGCACTGGCCCGAGATGCCGTCGAGGGCGGCCATCAGGAGCTCGTGCTCCTCGCCGGCGACCACCCTGGTGCCGGGATCGGCGTCGAGGGACACGTCGGGCACCTCGGGCGGCTCCGCCATCGCCGTCGTGCGGCCCCTGCGCCGCAGCACCCGGAGACACTCGTGCCGCGCCGTCGTGGCGAGCCACGCGCCGGCCCGCTCAGGCTCCCGCAGCCGGCGCAGATGCTCGACGAAGCGCAGCCACACCGTCTGACAGACGTCGGCCGCCTCGGCCCCGTAGAGGCCGTGGGCGCGCACGACCGACCACACCAGCTCGCTGAACCCCTCCACCAGGTCGTCCCACGCTGCTTGGTTGCCCTCGGACGCTTCGGCGACCAACCGGCGGATCGTCACCTGTTCCAGCACGTGGCGATGCTAGAGGTATCAGACCCGATGGCCGTGGCTCTCGACCTGTGTGTTCGCCGCCACGCGCCATCTCGCCCGCCGGCTCTCGTTGCTCACCGGTGAGCGCCGCGTGCTCATTGTGCTCGCCGATCCGCGTGACGGCAGCGAACTCGATCGGTACTCGTTCGGCGCCGTCCTCGCCGATGCCGACGGCGACGCGCTCCTGGCGCTCGTGGTGCCGATGGAGGCGACGGTGTGCGATGTCAGCCGCCTGCACGAGCCGTCGCTGCGCCGACTCGCCGACCATTGGGGACAGGAGCGCATGCTGATCGCGCCGTGCACGTTCGGCTCCGATCTCGTGGCCCTCGCCCTCGCCCCGGTGGCCGACGGCGTGCCGGCGCGGGTAGTCGAGCGCGAAGGCCGCCGGCTGTCGGAGCGCTTCGCCGCCGGCGTCGTCGGGACGCGTCTGTTCGCCACTGCCGTCTGATTCGGCACCACCGCGGGACGGCCGTTAGCGTCGCCCGGGTGGACGTGAACGTGGGGGACGTGCACGACGCGCTCGCCGCCGCATTCCCTGATCGGGAGGCGCTCGTCTTCCGGGACCGTCGCTTCACGTGGGGCCGCACGGCCGACCGCACCCGCCGCTTGGCGAACCACTTGCACGCGCAGGGGCTCGGCTGCCATCGCGAGCGCAGCGAGCTCGAGTCGTGGGAGTCGGGGCAGGACCATCTCGGCATCTGCTGCCACAACGGCAACGAGTTCCTCGAGGCGATGGTCGGCGCCTTCAAGGCTCGCGTGGCGCCGTTCAACGTCAACTACCGCTACCACGCCGACGAGTTGCAGTGCCTCTTGGCCGACGCCCAGGCATCGGCGTTGGTGTACCACTCCGCCTTCGCGCCCGCCGTGCAATCGGTTCGAGGCGCGCTCCCGCGACTACGGGTCCTGCTGCAGGTGCCCGACGGCTCAGGCGCCACACTGCTCCCCGGCGCCGACTGGTACGACGACGCATTGGCGGCGGCACCGGTCGATCCGCCGCCCGTCACGCCGTCACCCGACGACCTGTACATCCTGTACACCGGCGGCACGATGGGGCGCCCCAAGGGCGTGCTGTGGCGCCAGGCCGACGCCTTCACCGAGTGCTTCGGCGGCATCCGCACCGCCACGTCGATCGACGACGTGGTGGCCGCGGCCACCACGCAGCTGCAATCGCTCATCGCCCCGCCGTTCATGCACGGCGCCGGCCAGTGGGTCAGCTTCCTCACGTGGTTCACGGGCGGCACGGTGTTCGTACCGCCGCATCCCGAGCGGCTCGACGCGGCGAGCGTCTGGCGCACGGTCGAGCAGGAGCGGATCACGTTCCTGCTCGTGGTGGGGAACGCCTTCGTCGGTCCGCTGCTCGACGAACTCGACCGCCGCCCGTACGACCTGTCATCGCTGACCGTGCTGCTCTCGGGGGGAGCGCCGCTCGCGCCGACGTTGAAGCACGCGCTGGTGGCCCACCTCCCGACCCTCATGATCGTCGACGGCCTCGGCGCGTCGGAGACGGGCGGACAGCTCACGCAGGTGTCGACAGGCGGCTGCACGCCGTCGGGCACCTTCCCGTTGGCGCCGAACAACGTCGTGCTGTCGGAGGACCGGTCCCGCGTGCTCGAAACGGGCGACGACGAGCTCGGCTGGCTGGCCAAGCACGGCCGGCTCGCTCTCGGCTACCTCGGCGACCCGGCGCGCACAGCCGAGACGTACCCGGTGATCGACGGCGTCCGCTACGCCGTCCCCGGCGATCGGGCCCGCCTCCGCCCCGACGGCATGGTGGAGGTGCGCGGGCGCGACTCGGCGACCATCAACACGGGCGGCGAGAAGGTGTTCGCCGAAGAGGTCGAGACGGCGCTGCGCGCCCACCCGGATGTCTACGACTGCGTCGTGGCGGGCCGGCCGAGCGACCGTTGGGGCTCCGAGGTGGTGGCGGTCGTCCAGCTGCGCGACGGCTGCGAGGCCGACGAGGACGCCCTCCTCGACGCCGCCGCCGAGCGCATCTCTCGCTACAAGCTCCCGAAGGCGTTCGTCTTCGTCGACGAAGTGGTGCGCTCGCCGTCGGGCAAGCCCGACTACCCCTGGGCGCGAGCGATCGCCCGCGACGCCTGAGGCCTCAACCGGGCAGACTGACCCGATGGCACTGCCCCAGGGCGAGGCCAAGGCCGCCGCCGTCCGCGACATGTTCGACACGATCGCCCCGCGCTACGACCTCGTGAACCGGGTGATGACCTTCCGCATGGACGTGGGCTGGCGGCGCGCCACCGTCGACGCCCTCGGCCTGGCCAAGGGGGCCATCGTGCTCGACCTGGCGAGTGGCACGGGCGACCTGTGCATCGAGCTGGCCCAGCGCGGCTACCGGCCGGTGTCGGTCGACTTCTCGTTCGGGATGCTGGCCGCCGACCACAGCGGGGCGCCGCGGGTGCAGGCCGACGCCCTCCGCCTGCCGATGGCGGCCGGCGCCGCCGGCGGCGTCACGTGCGGGTTCGCGCTGCGCAACTTCGTCGACCTCGGGGCCTTCTTCACCGAGCTGGCCCGGGTGGTGGCCCGAGGCGGGCGCATCGCGCTGCTCGAAGTGGCGACACCGCCCAACCCGGTGCTGCGGGCCGGGCACAAGCTGTACTTCGGATCGGTGGTGCCCGTGATGGGCGCCATCCTCTCCGACCCGGCCGCCTACCGGTACCTCCCGCGCAGCGTCGCGTACCTGCCGCCCGACGCCGAACTGCTCGAGCAAATCGCGGCGGCCGGCTTCGACGACGTCGAACGGCGCCTGCTTTCCCGCGGCATCGCCCAACTGGTGACAGGGACGCGCCGATGAAGACCGTCACCCGCCGACTCGAACGGCCCGTGGATCTTGTCGCCTTCGCCGGCGGCGACGGCTACCTCTTCGTCCGGGACGGTGTCGGGCTGGCCGGGCGGGGCGAGGCGGCCCGCCTTCCGCGCGCTGACGCCCAGGAGATCCTCGCCGATGTCGCCATCACCGACGACGTCCGGCGGCCCGGCACCGGCGTCGTCGCCTTCGGGTCACTGCCCTTCGCGCCCGGAGCGGGGGGCGAGCTCGTCGTGCCGGCCGTCACCGTGGGACGTGACGCCGACGGCACCGCGTGGGTCACCTTCGTCGACGGCGCCGACGACGACTTGGCGCCGGCGCCGCCTCCTCGCGCCATGGGGGGCGCCTTCACCCTCCGCCCCGGTTGGGACCCGC
>DASXAI010000047.1:0-5156 GCA_036406775.1 Acidimicrobiales bacterium | reverse complement strand
TCACAGCCCTGGTCGTCCAATGAACGGTGGGCCGCCGAGCCGTCTGCCCATCGTGGCGCTGGTGTGCTCGGCCGGCGGCCTCGACCCGCTCGTGCAGATCCTGCAGGGGCTGCCGCGCCTGCTCCCGGCGAGCGTGATCGTGCTGCAGCACCAGTCGCCGGGCGCGACGGCGCTGCTCACTCACATCCTGGAACGGCACTGCGAGCTCCCGGTGGTCGAAGCCCGCGACGGTGAGCTGCTCCCCGCCGGCACGGTGGTCGTGGTGCCGTCGGGGCATCACGCGCTGGTGACCGGCGACGACCGCATCATGCTCATCCCGAGCGACGGATCGATACGGTATCGGCCGTCCGCCGACCTCCTGTTGACGACATTGGCGTTGGCCGCTGGACCGCGAGCGGTCGCCGTGATCCTCTCCGGCGCCGGCAGCGACGGCGCCCTGGGGGCGATGGTCGTGCATCGGTGCGGGGGCACCGTGCTGGCGTCCGACGTGGCCTCGTCGGAGTACTTCGCTATGCCCTCGGCCGCGATCAACGAACAGGGCGTTGTTGACCGCGTCCTACCGGTACACGAGATCACGGCGCAGCTCACTGCCCTCACCGGGGGCGGCTACGCCGCCGGTGTCGCATCCGAACCGGCGGCTCCGGCCTGAGTGGCGGCCGCAGGCTTCCCACCCCGGAGAAGCGTCGAAACGTCTGCCGGCCGCGCCTCGGCTTCGTCGACGACCGGGACGGCGGTACCCGTCGCTCGATGGGCGGCCACGAGCTCGTCATGGTGAGGGTCGTTCGGATGAGTGGCCACGACGACGGCATCAGCGCCGTCGACGAGCAGACAGCGGCGACCCTCGAGCATCGGGCACACCCCAACCGAGCGAGCGCCGGGCCCCGGGCACGTCACGACGTCCCAGCCGGCATGCCACGCCTCGACGTCGGCGTGCCAGCGTCCCCCGCACGACTCGACGAGCAGGCGGCGATTGGTGTGCACCGGCGGCCAGCTGGGCCGGTCGCCGTGCGTGGACACGGTGGCCTCGACGATGGCCCAGTCCGGCTGGTCGATGCAGGCGTACCCGTGCCGTTCGATCAACCGCATCATGGGCCGGTTCTCGCGCAGGACGACAGCTCGCAGGTTGTCGATGTCGTGCTCGCCGGCATCGTGGAGCAGCAGGTCGAGCAGGAACGAACCCAGCCACCCGCGCCAGTCCTTCCGGACCGTCAGGGCGAACTCGGCGTCGCCGTCGGGCAGGCGGGTGTAGCCGCCGTCGGCAACGATCTCGCCCCCGTCGGTGACGGCGACGAGCCACAGACCGTTCTTGTTGTTGGACTCGATGAAGTGCTCCATCACCTGGCGTCGGGGTCGAGTCTGCGTGAAGAAACGGAGATGACGATCGTCGTGCGACAGCGATTCGTAGAGCGCGAGCAAGCCGTCGATGTCGGCGATGGTCGCCGGCCGGATGGTCAGCGTGTGCCCGTCCGGCAGAGGCACGTTCGTGACGCGATCGGTCATCGCCCTCGCTCCTACAGGGCGTTCGCAACGACGACCGGGACCGTCGCCATGTGGGCCACGCGGACAGTGACGGCGCTCAGGCTGTTCCGCTGGCCCGCCGACACGACGAGCAGGCATCGACCGTCCCGGTCCGCCACATCGACCAGGCCCGCCGCGGGCCGCCCCACATGGATCACAGTGGTACGCACGTCGAGGTCGCGAGCCGCGACCCGGGCCGCATCCTCGTTCAGCGCGCTCTCCAGCCGATGGCCGATCGGCTCGGTTCCGGCGAGCATCCAATTCACCGGCTCCTCGACGGCCACCAGATGCACGTGGGCGCCGAGCACCTTGGCCCAGCCAGCGGCGGTATCGAGCAGCTCGTCGTTCGGATGGGCCGGATCGACACCCACGACGATCGTGTCGAAACGGGGAACGTCGACGCGAGCCTTCGGCCCGACGAGGACAGTGGGATGCTGGGCGTTCTCCGCTACCCGCCGAGACACACTCCCGAGGACGGCGGAGGCCATCGCGCCCCGCCCGTGCGTCGACAGGCACAGCACCCGCTCGTCCTCACCACCGAACTCGCACAGGCGGCCGGCGGCATCGTCGTCTTGGAGCACGATCAGCTGGGGCTCGATCCCCGTGAGTCCGGTGCGCCGGCGCAGCTCGGCCTGGTCGATCTCCGGGTCCATGCCCACTCCGCCGACGACCACGAGCTCGAGGGGGACGTCGGCCTGGCGGGCCAAGGCGGCGCCCACCGGCACAGCTCGGTCGGCACTCGACGAAAGGTCCAACGCCACGGCCACCTGGCCGAGGACGGTGTCCTTGCGAGGCGGAACGGTGCAGGTGGAGGTCATACCGTCAGGATCCCTCCCGGTGGTCCGCGCCAGTAGGGAAGAAGGTCCCTGTTCGCACGGGTCGGCCGCCCCGGACGGCCCCGCCCACAGCGGGCCTACGGTGGCGGTATGGCTTCGACGCCACCTCCCTCACTCCCGACCGCGGTCCTCGACCACATCGGCTCCGGCGCCGACCTCATCGTGCCGCTCGCCAACGGTGAGCCCATGACGCTACTCGACGCCATCGAGTATGCCGCCGAGGGCCTGGACGGCGTTCGCATCCACCAGATGCACGCCCTGCACGACCGGCCCTACCTCCACGGCAAGTTCGGTGACCGCCTCCATCACGTCTCTTACTTCTTGTCGCACGTGACGCGGCCGTGCTTCCACGACGGGACCGTCGACCTCGTTCCGAACCACTTCAGCGAGATGCGGACGATCCTGCGGGAGCAGACCAGGGACCCGCTCGTGCTGGCGGCGGCCTCGCCGCCCGACCGCCACGGCTACTTCAGCCTGGGTGTGAGCGCCGACTATGTCGCCTCCTTCATAGGGCGGGCGCGCTTCTTCCTGGAGGCCAACGCCCGGATGCCGCGGACCTTCGGGCGCAACCAGATCCACACCAGCCAGGTCGTCGGCTGGGTCGAGGCTGACTACCCGCTGATCGAGGTGCCGCCCACTCCGCCGACCGACACGGACCATGCCATCGCCACCTACGTGGCGGAGCGGATCCCCAACGGTGCCACCATCCAGACCGGCATCGGTGCCACGCCCAACGCCATCCTCGCCGCGCTGGCAGAACATCGTGACCTCGGCGTCCACACCGAGCTGCTCAGTGACGGAGTCATCGACCTCGTCGAGCAGGGCGTCGTCACGGGCGTCGCCAAGGTCATCAACCGCACCAAGACCGTCGCCACGTTCGCCCTCGGGACGGCGCGGCTGCATGACTTCATGCACGAGAACACGGCGTGCGAACTATGGCCGGTGCGATACGTGAACGACCCGCGCGTGATCGCGCAGGAAAGCAACTTTGTGTCGATCAACGCCACGATCTCCGTGGACCTGCTCGGCCAGTGCGCCTCAGAGACCGTGGCAGGGTCGTACTACTCGTCCAGTGGGGGGCAGGCCGACTTTGCGCGCGGGGCTATGTACTCCCCCGGCGGCCAGGGATTCATCGTGCTCCACTCCACGGCCAAGGACGGCACGGTGTCGAGGATCGTGCCGCAACTCGCGGCCGGAGACGTGGTCACCACACTGAAGAACACCGTCGACAAGATCGTGACGGAGTGGGGCGTCGCCGAGCTCCGAGGCCGCTCGATCCGGGAGCGGGCCCGGGGGTTGATCGCCGTCGCTCACCCTGATCACCGCGACCGTCTGCGGTCAGAAGCGGGTCGGCTCGGCTACTGCTGAGAACCGTCAGCGGTGGTCCTGATCGGGCACGATCAGCACCGGACAGGGAGCGTGGTGGGCGACCTGTTGGCTCACCGAGCCGAGCAGGAGGCCCTTGAAGCCTCCCAGGCCGCGCGACCCGACGACCAGCAGCCAGGCACCCTGAGCCGCGTTGAGCAGGGCCCGAGCCGGCAGGTCGTTCTCGATGCGCAGACTGACACCCGATGCGTCCTCGCCGAGTACGGCCGCCACGACCTCGTCGATATCGGCCCGCGCCCGCTCGTCGCCGTAGTCGGGGTCGAATTTGGTGGCCGTCACCTGGTCGAGCATGTTCCAGGCCGTGACCACCTCGATCGAGGCGCCGTGCGCTCGCGCCTCCTCGGCCGCTCGCCGCAGCGCCCGCCGGCTCCCGGCGGAGCCGTCGACGCCAACCACGATCCGACGAGCCTCTGCCGGGGTCGGGTCCATGGCGCGAGTGTGGACCACAGGCGCGCGCGTCACTAGGGACGTTCGTCCCTGCTGAGCGTTAGCGTGGTGACCGATGAGCGACCCGCGTGTGACGGTCTTCCTCCTCGACGACCACGAGGTGGTGCGCCGGGGGTTGAAGGACCTGCTCGAGAGCGAGGGCATCGAGGTCGTCGGCGAGGCCGGAACGGCCGAGGAGGCCTTTGGGCGGATCCATGCTTTGGATCCCGACGTCGCTGTACTCGACGTGCGCCTTCCCGACGGCGACGGTGTGACCGTGTGCCGGGAAGTTCGCAGCCGCCACCCGCGCACGGCGTGCCTGATGCTCACGTCCTTCGCCGACGACGAAGCGCTGTTCGACGCCATCATGGCGGGCGCCTCGGGCTATGTCCTGAAGCAGATCCGCGGTACCGATCTGGTCGACGCCGTCAAGAAGGTCGCCGCCGGCCAGAGCCTGCTCGATCCGGCGCTGACGAACCGTGTCCTCGAACGTCTGCGGCGCGGCCCGGAGGTCGACGAGCGCCTGGCCCATCTCACCGAACAGGAGCGGCGGGTGCTCGATCTGATGGCGGAGGGTCTCACGAACCGAGCCATCGGTGAGCGGCTGCACCTCGCCGAGAAGACCGTGAAGAACTACGTCACGAGCGTCCTGTCGAAGATGGGGATGGCCCGGCGTACCGAAGCGGCTGTGTATGCCGTGCGCCACGAGGGCCCCGGCCCCCACGTGTCCTAGCAACCAGGGACTTTCGCCCCTGTCGGCCGGTCACCGACAAGCGGCATCCTGCCACGGTGACGCTCGCCGACGGCGCCGGATTCGAGATACTCGAGCGCGCCGATTGCCTTCGGCTCCTGGCTTCGACCGACCGTGGCCGCATCGCCATTCACATCAACGCCCTGCCCATCATCCTCCCCGTCCGCTACGTGCTCGACACCGACCAGGTCGTCTTCAGCACGCTCATCGGTGGCGTACTCGATCGCGCCACGGATGGA
>DASXAI010000046.1:0-3111 GCA_036406775.1 Acidimicrobiales bacterium | reverse complement strand
CGGCCCGCTCGGGTCCACACACAGATGTCCGATCTCGCCGGCGACGCCGTGGTGCCCCCGCCGCAGTCGTCCGTCGAGAACGAGCCCCGTCGCCACACCGGTGCCGACGCTGATGTACGCCAGGTCGGCCGCCGCTCCCGGTGACAGGAGCGCCGCCGCGCCGAGGGCGGCCGCGTTCACGTCGTTCTCCACGAACGTCGGCACGCCGAGGGCGACCTCGATCTGCGGCCCGACGGCCACCACGCCGCCTCCCAGCCCGAGGTTGACGGCATGCGAGACGGAGCCGTCCGCCGGCCGCACTCGGCCCGGGATGCCCACGCCGACCACGTCGAACGCGCTGGCGTCGATCTCGAGATGACCGGCCAGCGCGGTGAGCGTGTCGACGGCGGTGGCCACGATGCCGTCGGCGCCGTCGGTGGGCGTCGCCGCCCGCTCGCTCGCCATCACAGTGCCCGACGCATCGAGGGCGACGGCCAACGTCTTGGTGCCGCCGATGTCGAGGCCGGCGACGACCCGCCGGCCGTGGCCGTCACGCATCGCGGGTCCCCACGAGGAGGTGAGCAACGGCCTCGCCGCTCACGCGCGACGCCCCGAACGTGCGAATAGCGACGGCGCCCGCCAGCGGGTCGGGTCCGGGCCAGCCCATCTCGACGGCGATCAGATCGGGCCGCGCCACGGCCAGCGTGCGCAGCACGTCCAACTGCCACCGGTGGCGGCTGGCGTTGCGCACCACGACGACGAGCGGCTGGCCGGGCCGCGCCGGCTCGACAACACCGAGGCCCGTCACCGACGACACGGTCGTCGTCGGGTCGACCGCACGGAGCGGCTGGCCCACGCCCCACGGCACGCGCCCTTGGGCCATGTCGGGCGGCGGCTGGCACTCGACGACATGGGCGCCGTGAACGGGCGCCGCCAGCACGCCGTCGACCTGCAGCGCCCGCGCCGCCGCTCGTCGCCCGACCGTCGTGTCGACGGGGACAGCAGCGGGACGACGCTGCAATGCGGTCCGTCGCGTCGCCGCATCGACCAGACGATCCTCGGTCAGCGCCCCCTCGGTTACGGCCGCCACGATTGCCGCCGTCACCGCGTCGAGCACGGCTTCGTCCTGCCGGGCGCCGAGGCACAGGACGTCGGCCCCGGCCACCAACGAGGCGACTGCGGCCGCAGGGATGCCGCGCCCGGCGCTGATGCCCCGCATGTCGAGCGCATCGGTGACGACCGGACCCTCGAAGCCGAGCGAGCCCCGCAACACGTCGACCAAGAAGCGACGGCTCACCGTGGCCGGCGCGCGGTCGACCGCGGGCACGACGAGATGCGACGTCATCACGGCGTCGACACCCGCGTTGATGGCGGCGACGAACGGCACGAGCTCGCGCTGCCGCAGCACGTCGACGTCGACGTCGACGACGGGCAGGTCGACGTGTGAGTCAACGGTTGTATCGCCGTGCCCCGGGAAGTGCTTCACGCAGGCGGCGACACCCGCACCGTGGAGTCCGGCCACAAAGGCGGCCGCGTGCCGAGCGACGAGCGCCGGGTCGGCGCCGAACGAGCGCACCCCGATCACCGGGTTGGCGGGATTGCTGTTGACGTCGGCGCAGGGCGCCAGATCCAGGTCGACGCCGACCGCGGTCAACTGCGCCCCCATCGCCGTCGCCACCTCGCGAGTGAGCGCCACGTCGTCGACGGCCCCGAGGGCGGCGTTGCCCGGCCACGAGCTCCCCGTGGCCACTTCGAGGCGGGTCACGTCACCGCCCTCTTCGTCGAGGGCGACGACGACATCGTCTCGGGCCGACCGCAGCGTCGACGTCAGCGCGCCCACATCGTCACCGATGTTCACGTCGAACAGAGTGACGCCGCCGAGACCGGCTTCGATCCATCGCAGGAGCCACGGCGGCGCGGTGCTGCCCCGGAACGAGGCCAGCAGGCAACCGGTGACGAGCCGGCGCAGCTCGGCCGGTGCCGAGATCGTGCGCACCTCAGCCCTTCACGGCGCCCGCCGTCAGACCGCCGGCGACCCACCGCTGCACGAGCAGGAAGAAGATGATGACCGGGATCGCCATGATGGTGGAGCCCGCCATCACCCCGCCCCAGTCGGTGCCCTTGGCACCTTCGTTGAAGGCCTGGACCCACACCGGCAGCGTCTGGTTCTCGGGCTTGTTCATGATGACGAGGGCGAAGAGGAAGTCGTTCCACGCCTGGATGAAGGCGAAGACACCCGTCGCCACGAGACCGGGCGCGACGAGCGGGAAGGTGATGGTGAAGAACGCCCGCAGCCGCGTGGCGCCGTCGACGATGGCCGCCTCTTCGAGCTCGCGCGGGATGTTGCCGACGAAGCCCCGCAGCACCCAGATGGTGAACGGCAGGACGAACATGATGTAGGTGAGCGACAGGCCGATGATCGTGTTGGTGAGCTGCCAGCCGTCGAGCACCTTGAACAACGAGATGATCAACGCCTCTTGCGGGACCATCTGCACGACGATCACCGCGATGATCAAGGCCTTGCGCCCGAAGAAGTGGAAGCGAGCGAGGGCGACGGCGGTCAGGAACGCCACGAAGACGGCGATCACGACGACCGACAGCGTGACGATGAGGCTGGTGCGCAGGGCGTCCCAGAAGTACGGCCGCTCGAACACCTTGCGGAAGTTCTCGAGCGTGCCCGGGAACGGCAGGAACGTCGGATTGGGGCTCTGGATGTCGACGCCTCGCCGGAACGACGTCGTCAGCATCCAGTACACGGGGAAGGCGAAGATCAGGAAGACGAACACCGCCAGGCCGTTGAGCCCGACGCGGCGCAGGCGGCGGCGACGCCGGGCCCGCCGCATCACCTCCTGCGAGGTGGCCGTCGTCGCCGGCGGCCGCTCGAGCACGGCGGTCGTCACGACAGATCCTCCTGGCGCACCATCTGGCGCAGATACACCAGCGTCAGCAGCAGCACGGCGACGACCATGACGATGGCGATGGCGGCACCGATGTCGAAGCGGTTCTCGCCGATCGAGATGCGATAGGCCCACACGCCGATGAGGTTGGTGTCACGAGAGATGCCGCCGGCCCGCTGGAGTACGTAGATCTGGACGAAGACCCGGAAGTCCCACACCACCGACAGCGCGGTGA
>DASXAI010000045.1:0-5080 GCA_036406775.1 Acidimicrobiales bacterium | reverse complement strand
TTCGCCTTCGTCGTCCTGCTCGGCACCGTGTTCCCGCTCATCGTCGAAGCGGTGCAGGACCGCCAGATCTCGGTGGGGCGGCCGTACTTCGATCGCATGGCGACACCCATCGGCCTCGCCCTCCTGTTCCTGATGGCCGTGGCACCGGTGCTGCCCTGGCGCAAGGCGTCGACCGAACTCCTGCGGCACCGGCTCTACTGGCCGGCGTGGTGCGGCGTGGCGGCTGTCGTCGTTGCCGTGCTGGTGGGCGCGGACGGCCTGGCCCCGCTGCTTGCCTTCGGGCTGGGCGGCTTCGCCGCCGGTTCGGCGCTGCGCCAGGTGATCCTGGCGACCCGCCGGCAAGGGTGGCGGGGCCTCGTGGGCCGGGCCAACGGCGGGATGATCGTGCATCTCGGCGTGGTGATGATCGCCGTCGCCCTGGTGGCGACGCAGGCGTACACGCGTCAGTACGACCTGGCCGACATCAAGCCGGGCCAGTCGGTGAGCGTCGGCGGCCACACGTTCACCTACGAGCGCACCACTTCGTCGGAGGACGACGTCAAGCGCGAGATCAAGGCCGCCATCCGCATCGACGGCGGCGCCGTGTACGCACCGGCGCTCCAGCTGTACCGGGCCTCGGGCGAGACGATCGGCACGCCGTCGGTCCGCACCGGACTGCGGGAGGACGTGTACCTCACGCTCGAACGGGCGCCGGACGCTGATGGCACCACCACCCTCACGGTGCGGCTCGTGCCGTTCGTGGTGTGGCTGTGGATCGGCGCCGCGTTGATGGCCGTGGGCACCGTGCTGGCCGCCTTCCCGGGCCCGCGCCGGCGCCGCCCGGTGGAGCCGGTGTCGGCGCCCATACGCGACGACGACACCGAGCGGGTGCTCGTGGGGGTGGCCGATGGCTGACGTCATCGAGCACGAGCCCGAGGCCGAGGAGCTGCCGCCCCCGCGCCGGCGCACAGTCCTGCTCATCGCGTTGGCGGTGGCGGTTGTCATCGCCGTGCTCGTCGTGGTGTTCGCACGAGCCAAGGGCGGCGAGCACGACTCGGCCAAGACGCCGCTCATCGACCAGCCGGCGCCGCCCGTGCGCACCACCACCATCGACGGCCAGCCGTTCGACCTCTCGCAGCGCAAGGGCTCGTGGGTCGTGCTCAACTTCTTCGGCACGTGGTGCCCGCCGTGCGTGCAGGAGCATCCCGAGCTGTTGCGGTTCGCCACCAGCCAGGCCCAGCAGACCGACGGCGCCGAGCTCGTCACCGTCGTGAGCAACGACGACCCGGCCAAGGTCCGCCAGTTCTTCAAGGACAACGGCGGGACGTGGCCCGTCCTGCAGGACCCCAACGGTGAGATCTACGTGGCCTTCGGCGTGAGCAAGGTGCCCGAGACGTGGATCGTGGACCCCAACGGGTACGTGCGGTACCGCAGCATCGCCACCGTCACCGCCGACGGCCTGGCCGCCACGCTCGCCCAGTTGAAGGGGCAATCGCCGTGAGCTGGCTGAAGCGATGGCCCGGATGGCTGCTGCTGGCGGTGGTGCTGGCGGGGGCGCTGACGATCGGCGTCACACGCACCGGTGGGCCACGCACCAACGAGGAACGGGTCGAGGCCATCGCCAAGACCATCAAGTGTCCGGTGTGCCGCAGCGAGAGTGTCTTCGACTCCAAGGCCGACGCGTCGCAGAACATCCGCGACGAGATCGCGCGCCAGGTCGCCGCCGGCCGCAGCGACGACCAGATCCGCGCCTTCATCAACGACCGCTTCCAGGATCAAGGGCTGCTGCTCGTGCCGCCGAAGTCGGGTGTCGACAGCCTGGTGTGGGTGCTACCGGTGGTCGCCCTCGTGCTGGCCGTCGGCGGACTGGTCGTGGCGTTCCGCAAGTGGCGCCTGGCGCCCGACACCGTGCCCACCGACGACGACCGCGCCCTCGTCGAGGCCGCCCGCCATGCGAACGAAGCCTGACCCGGACCGCCTGGCCGAGCTCGAGGACGAGCGCTCGTTCCTGCTGCGCTCGCTCGACGACCTCGACCGCGAACACGAAGCCGGCGACATCGACGACACCGACTACACGACCCTGCGCGACGGCTACACGGTTCGGGCCGCCACCGTGCTGCGCGCCATCGAGTCGCAACAGGCGGCGCTGCCACCCAAGCGGCCGCGCCACTGGAAGCGCATCGGGTTGTGGAGTGCGGCGCTGCTCGTCGTCGCCGTCCTCGCCGGCGTGCTCGTGGCGTGGGCCTCGGGCGACCGCCTGCCCGGTGACACCAGCTCGGGTGACATTGCCGAGAGCGTGACGTCGAAGCTGGCCGAGGCGCGGGCCCTGCAGGCGAGCGACCTGAAGGGTGCCATCCAGCGCTACGACGAGGTGCTGAAGGTCGAGCCCGACAACCCCGAGGCGTTGACCTACCGCGGCTGGCTCGTGGTCCTCGTCGGCAGCCAGGCAAATGCCAGCGACCTTCTCCAGAGCGGCGAGCAGTCGCTCCAGCGGGCCATGCAGGTCGCGCCGTCCTACGCCGATCCGTTCTGCTTCGAGGCCATCGTGCGCTTCCGCGTCGGCAACGACCCTGCCGGTGCCTCGTCGGCGGTGAACCAGTGCCTCGCCCTGAACCCGCCGCAGCAGGTGCTCGGGCTCGTGCAGGGCCTCAAGGCTGAGATCGACGCCGCCGTCGCCGGATCGACTACAACGAGTCCGTGACCACGATTCGTCTCGGGGGCGGCCAGGGCTTCTACGGCGACGGCGTCGATCCGGTGAACGATCTGCTCGAGGCCGGCATCGACTACCTCGTGTGCGAGGCGCTGGCCGAGCTCACGCTCGCCATCCTGCAGAAGGACCGCCAGCGCGACGAGCGGCTCGGCTACACGCGTGACCTCCCGCAGTACATCCGCGCCGCCTTGCCCTTTGTGGTCGACGGGCGCACGAAGTTCATCACCAATGCCGGCGGCATCAACCCGGTGGCCGCCGGGCGGGCCGTGATCGACACGCTGAAGGCGGCCGGCGTCGGCGGGGTCACGGTGGCCACGGTGGTGGGTGACGATGTCCGCCCGTTCGCCGACGAACTGGCGCTCGCCGACGACGCCCTCTTCGCCAGCGTGTATCTCGGGGCCCGGCCCATCGTGGATGCTCTCGCCCAGGGAGCGCAGATCGTGGTGACGGGGCGCGTCGCCGACGCGTCACTGTTCCTCGCGCCGCTCGTGCACGAGCACGGCTGGGCGTGGGACGACTGGGACCGGCTGGCCGCCGGTGTGGTGATCGGTCACTTGATGGAGTGCTCGGGCCAGGTCGCCGGCGGCAACTACTCCGGGCCGTGGTGGGAGAACCCGGATCCCTTGCGCATCGGCTTCCCGATGGCGTTGTGCGAGCCCGACGGCAGCGCCGTCATCACCAAGCCGCCCGCCGCCGGCGGCATGATCACGTTCGACACCGTGCGGGAGCAGCTCCTGTACGAGGTGCACGACCCGACGCGATATCTGAACCCTGACGTCACCGCCGACTTCACGTCGCCCACCTTCGAGGACCTCGGCGCTGATCGTGTCCGGGTGAGCGGCACGCGGGGCACGCCGGCCCCGTCCACGTACAAGGGTCTCGTGTGCACGCCGGCGGGATGGGCCGGCGAGGCGACCTTCGCCTACTCGTGGCCCGACGCCGAGGCCAAGGCGCGGGCGTCCGTGGGGTGGCTGCGCACCCGAGCCGAACGGGCCGGTCTGCCGGTGGAGGAGTGGTGCGAGGAGTACTTCGGTGCCGGCCTGTACCACGGCCCCGCCTTCGCCCAGGACAAGGCCGAGGCGCTCGCCGCCGGCTGGGAACCGCCCGAGGTCCTCGGCCGGCTGGCATGGCGCACGGCCGATCCCGAGTCGGCCGCCGCCGTCGGGCGCGGTGCCGGCGTGCTCGGTCTGTCGGGGCCGCCGATGATCTCCGGCTTCGGCCGCGCCCGCGGCGGCAGGCCCACCCAACTGCTCGGCCTCGAGGCCATCGCCGTCGACCGCGACCTCGTCGACCGCCAGGTGCGCATCGACCTGGCCCAGTCGTAGGGCCACCCCTCTCGCTTTCACGCTTGTTTGACGTCGTCTGACGACGTTCAACGAGCGCGAAACGGATGGGTTACGGTGCGCGCCCATGTCCAACGAGTCGCCTCCGCCGCCGCCGCCTCCGCCTCCGGACGCCTCGCCGCCTCCGGCGGCCTCACCGCCTCCGGCGGCCCCGCCGCCTCCGCCTCCGGCCGCGCCGCCACCCCCGCCCGCCGCGACGGCGCCCCCGGGCTATGCCCCGATGCGGGGTCAGGTGCCCGACGACATCGGCGGCGTCTTCTACAGCAAGGGCCTCACCATCCTGCTGATGATCGTGACGCTGGGCATCTGGGGATTCTTCTGGACGTACCGGACCAACGAGGATCTCAAGCGCTACAACGGCGACGGGTTGGGAGGCTGGCTCGGCGTCGTGATCTATCTCCTGCTGAGCATCATCCTTATGTTCACGATCCCGAACGAGATCAAGAACGCCTACGAACGAGACGGACGGTCGTCACCGGTCTCGGCCCTGTGGGGTCTCTGGTTCCTGCTGCCGATCATCGGCAACTTCATCTGGTACCTGAAGGTGCAGGGCGCACTGAACGAGTTCTGGCGGAGCAAGGGCTCCCCGGGCTGAGATGAGCACCGGCGTCTCGCCGCCGTCCTCACCATTCCCGCCACCGCGGACGCCGGCTTAGGCGTACACGAGGGGCGCCATCCCTGCTGGCTTCACGCTGAGCTCCGGCGGGAAACGGTTCGGGGCATACCTCCTGAACATTCTCCTGTTCGTCGTGACGCTCGGCATCGGCTGGGCGATCTGGTCCATCATCTTGTGGGGCCACGGCCAGACGCCGGCCATGCAGCTTCTGCACATGCGCATCTACGACCTGAACTCCGGCCGTGGTGCCTCGTGGGGCCCGATGGTGCTGCGCAACCTCGTCGGCTTCCATCTGCTCGGCCACCTCACCTGCGAGATCACCATCCTTGTCGGCGGGGTCATGATCCTGTCGGACGTGCGCCGCCAGGCGCTGTGGAACAAGATCGCCAACACGGTGGTGCTCGAGGACCCGTACAACCAGCTCAACCCCGA
>DASXAI010000044.1:0-1746 GCA_036406775.1 Acidimicrobiales bacterium | reverse complement strand
ATCCTGGTGGCCAACTTCATGGTCTTCCAAGAAGTCGTCGAGGAGGGCTGCTACGACGTCGTGATCGGCGACGAGGCCTGGGACGTCGACCACTTCTGGCACGAGAACCCCGAACTCAAACGCGGTCAGCACGTCTGGTTGACCGACTTCGTCGGGTTCTTGCCGATGCCCGACGGCGGCCACCACGAAGCCTTCCTCACCGCCGACTACAACGCCGAGATGATCGAACACGTCGCCCGCTACCCGTGGATCCGGGACCGGGCGATCTTCGTCGGCAACCCCGACGACATCGTCGCCGACTCCTTCGGAGCCCAACTCCCAGCGATCCGCGACTGGACCGAGGACCACTTCTCGTTCTGCGGCTACATCACCGGGTTCACCCCACCCACCCCCGACGAGGCCGCCGCCTGGCGCGCCGAACTCGGCTACCACCCCGACGAACTGATCTGCGTCGTCGCCGTCGGCGGCAGCGGCGTCGGCACCGCCCTGCTCGACAAGGTGATCGCCGCCTACCCACAGGCCAAACGCCAACTCCCCGCCCTGCGCATGGTCGCCGTCACCGGACCACGCATCGACCCCACCGCCTTCCCCACCCACCCCGACCTCGAAGTCCACGGCTACGTCGACCGCCTCTACCGCCACCTCTCCGTGTGTGACCTCGCCGTCGTCCAAGGCGGCCTGACCACCACGATGGAACTCACCGCAGCCAAACGACCCTTCCTGTACTTCCCGCTCCACCACCACTTCGAGCAGAACTACCACGTCCGCCACCGCCTCGACCGCTACCACGCCGGCCACCACATGGACTACACCACCACCGACCCCGACCACCTCGCCACCACCATCACCCACACCATCGGCCAACCCACCAACTACCACGACGTCGAACCCGACGGCGCCACACGCGCCGCCCAACTCATCGCCGACCTCATCTGAGCCCGGCGGCGCGGCGGCGGTCAGCTGGCGAGGGCCGGTCGCGGGTCGTCGTCGCTCACCGCGTCACCGGCGAGGTCGTCGATGACGGCGGTCAGCCCATCGAGGCCGGGGGCGTCGGCCATGTCGGCGGCGATGCGCCGGCTGGCGTCGCGGAAGCGCGGCTCGTGGAGCACGTCGTGGATCGCGCGGCGCAGGGCGCGCCGGCTCGGTTGGTCGGTGCGGATCCGCCGCCCGACGCCTGACCACATGACGCGCCCGCCGACCTCTGGCTTGTCCTCCTTGCCCCCGGTGGCGACGATCGGCACGCCGTAGCGCAGGGCGTACTGCACGCCGCCGTACCCGCCGTTGGTGACGAACACGGCGGTGCGTGGGAGCAGCTCGTCATAGGGCAGGTACTCGGCGGCGCGGGCGTTGTCCGGGAGCGGCGGGAGGGTGTCGAGGGGCCGTCCGCCGGTGGAGACGACCACGAGGACGTCGTCGCGGGCGAGCGCCTCGAGCGCCGGCTGGACGAGTTGGGTGAAGTCCTTGTTGGCGATGGTGCCCTGGGTGACGTGGACGATCGGCCGGCCGCCGTCGAGATCGGGCCACCAGTCAGGACGGGGGGCGTGCGAGCCCGTGGCGCTCAGTGGCCCGGCGAAGTGCAGCGTGGCCGGCGCGTCGGAGCGGGGGTACTCGAAGGCGGGCACGGTGAACTGCACGACGGCTTCGGCGTGGCCGGTCCAATCGAGGATCGGGCACGGCAGGCCGACGCCGTGCACGTCGCGGTACATGCCGTCGGCGACGCGGCTGCCGCGGCGGACGACCGGACGG
>DASXAI010000043.1:0-1897 GCA_036406775.1 Acidimicrobiales bacterium | reverse complement strand
TGCTGGTGATGCCCATCGTCCCGTACTCGAAGGCGACGGCCTTGGCCAGGCCGTTCATGGCGTGCTTGGCCGTGATGTAGTGGCTCACCATCGCCTTGTTGGCCTGCTTGCTCTCCACCGAGGAGATGTGGATGATCCGGCCCCACTGCTGCTCCACCATGTGGCGCAGCGCCGCCCGGGTGGCCCAGAAGGCGGAGTTGAGGATCCAGTCCATGGCGTTGTCCCACGCCTCGTCGGTCATCTCGTGCACGAGGGCGAAGCCGTCGGATCCGCCGGCGTTGTTGACGAGGATGTCGACGGTGCCGTAGTGCTCGGCCGCCCCATCCACGAGGGCCTGCACCGAGGCTCGGTCGCGGACGTCGCACGCCATGAAGTGGGCCCGATCGCCGGCCTTCATCTCGTCGAGGGCCCGCTGGCCCTTGTCGGCCGACCGGCCGCTCACGACGACCTTGCCCCCTTCGGCGAGGAAGGCCTCGGCGATGCCGCGGCCGATGCCGCGCGTCCCCCCGGTGATGACGGCGACCCGATCTTTGACTTTGTCCATGGTTCGCAAGCCCCCGTGGTGTCAGGTCTCGCCCGGTGCGGGCGACGGCGATGTTGTGGCGACGGGTTCCCACTGCGGGAGCACGGTGCCGCCATCCAGTTGCTCGAACCGGACCTGCATCGGCTGGTCCACTTCCAGCGGCGGCGCGCCCGGCAGGTGACCGACGAAGCGCACGCCTGGGTGGTCGTCGAGCTCGACGAGGATCAAGGTGTACGGCACGGGGAAGGCGGGGTGCACCTGGTGGTCGACCACCGTCCACGAATAGACGTGGCCCCGGCCCGACACGGGTTGCCAGTGGCCCTGCCAGCTCCCGCAGACATGGCACCGCGCCATCGGCATGTGCACGATGGCGCCGCAGCCGTCGCACTGGCGCACGGCCAGCTCGCCTCGGCTGGCCGCCTCCCAGTAGCCGCCCGTGTCGTGGTCGTCGACGACAGGGACAGGACGGGCCGGGGCGCTCACGCCGCCACCAGGAGCAGGGCGCTGCCGGGCGGTAGCGGCGTGGACGTGACGAGGCACACCTCGGCCCCGGGCACCTGCGAGGTCGACTCGCCGCGGATCTGGCGCACGCCTTCGACGACGTGGTTCATGCCGTGGATGTACCCCTCCGAGAGGTGGCCCCCACCCGTGTTGATCGGGAGGCGGCCGGTCAGCTCGATCTCCCCGCTCGACACGAAGGCGCCCCCTTCACCCTTGGCGCAGAAGCCGAAGTCCTCGAGCTCCAGCAGCACGGTGATGGTGAAGCAGTCGTAGATCTGGGCCACGTCGACGTCGGCCGGACCCAGGCCGGCCCGGCGGAAGAGGGTCTCGGCCACCACCTTGGCCGGCAGCGTGGTGACGGTCTCCCGCATCAGGACCGGGTACTGGATGCCGGGCTGCGGGTTGGGGAGGCTGCCCTGGGCGACGGCGCGGACGACGGCCGGCTTCTGGCGGAGGTCGCGCGCCCGCTCGATGGACGTGACGATGACGGCACAGGCCCCGTCGGTCTCGAGCGAGAAGTCGAACAGGCGGAGCGGGCGCGAGATCATGCGGGCGGCCAGGTAGTCGTCCATGGTGAGGGGCCGGTCGTGCATCTGGGCCCGAGGATTGGCGTTGGCGCGGGCCCGGCAGGCCAAGGCGATGGCGCCGAGGTCCTTCTCGCTCGTGCCGTACTCGATCATGTGGCGCTGCGCCATGAGGCCGAAGATCTGGCCCGGCGTGACGAGGCCGTACGGCGCGAAGAACTCGTCGTAGGTGCCGTTGCCGCCGACGGTGGCCTCTCTGGCGCCGGGCGGCGCCTGCCCGTACCGGCGGCCCGACCGCCCGTTCAGCGCCCGGAACACGAGCACGATCTCGGCCTGGCCCGACAAGATG
>DASXAI010000042.1:0-2415 GCA_036406775.1 Acidimicrobiales bacterium | reverse complement strand
GGCGACAGGCGGAGAGATGCGTTCGGCCACTGCTTCAGCAGCCTCCTAGGGGCGCCGGCCGGTGTAGGCGATCATCTTGTCCTGGACGCTGGCGTCGTCGGGCACCGCAACAGCCGCTGCCATCATCGCCGCTCCGAGCGGATTCGTTCCCCGCAGCAACGACTCGGGCGCGTGGTGAAGTCCCAACGTCGTCGCCTCGACGGCGGCGGGCGGCAGGGCGTCGTCGGCGCCGATCGAGCGGGCGAGGTCCCAGCAGTGGATGAGCAGATCGCCGATCAGGAAGCCGGCAAGGTCGCTCTTCGGGATCCCGCCGAACTCGGGAACAGTGCCCGTCAGCTGCGACGGGTCGGAGAGTGTAGCGTCGAAGGCCGCCTGGATGTCGGCCCACGCCGCGCCCGCCGGTATGTCCATTCCGAGCAGGTTGCCACCCTGCGTCTGCCAGGCGTTCACGTGTTCGACGAGCTGGCGGACGTTCCACTCGGCGCAGGGGGTCGGATGGCCCCATTGATCGGGAGCAATCGCATTCGTCAGGGCGCTCCACTTCGTCGCCACCTGTCGGTAGATGTCCACCGGTCCGCTCACCGTCGCCCCCACTCTCGTCTCGCCACGGTCTCCGTGGCGCGCCATCATCGACGACCGCCATCAGCCTGTCCGCCACGCTACTGGCGGCAGCACGACCTTCTACACCGCACAGGAACTTTTGGTCCCTTGTGCCGAATATCGATTGATCCGTCAACTTCAACTGCTATACTCGAACATATGTTTGGTGAACAGGTGACCACGGGCGACGTGAAGTCCCAGGAGGCCGCCCTGGTTCGCCTGTGCCGCGACTTTGACCCCGTCTCGATCCCGCTCAGCGACGCCGTCGCCGTGTACGAGGCGTTGGCCCACATGGAGAAGCTCGTCGCGGGGGCCAAGCTGCGCCTGGCCGCCCGGGTCGACGAGTCGAACGAGTGGCGTCGCAAAGGCCATCGCAGCGCCGCCGACTGCCTGGCCCGGCTCTCGGGCACCTCGAGCGGCGCCGCTGGCAACGAGTTGATGACATCCCAGCGGCTGGTGTCGCTGCCCGGCACCGAGCAGGCCGTGCGCCAGGGGGACCTGTCCACGGTGCAAGCCTCGTGCATCGCCGATGCCGCCTCGGTCGACCCCACGGTCGAGGACCGGCTGCTGCAGGCCGCGGCCCGGCGCACCGTGCGAGAACTGCGCGACGATTGCGCCCGCGCCAAGGCCGCCGCCGACCCTGACGCCGAGGCGCGCTACGAGCGAATCCGTCGGGAACGGTCACTGCGCACGTTCACCGACCACGAAGGCGCCTGGAACCTCCACGCCCGGGGTCCCGTCGTTGCCGGCGCCCAGGTGATGAGTGCCCTGCAACCCCTCATCGACGCCGCCTTCACCGCTGCGCGGGCCGACGGGCGTCGCGAGTCAACCGACGCCTACGCCTTCGACGCCCTGGTCCAACTGGCCGACCGGGCCGATGGCACCGCCGAACCGGCCCGCCGGTCGCCGCGGCGGCCCCGGCATCTCACCTTGCTGCGCGTCGACCTCGAAGCGCTGGTCCGGGGCCACGTCGAGGGCGAAGAGCGCTGCGAGCTCACCGGCCTCGGTCCTGTCCCCGTCCGCGTCGCCCGTCGGCTGTTGGGCGACTCCGTCTTGAAGCTGGTCCTCACCCGCGGCGACGACGTCGCCTCAGTCGTTCACCTCGGTCGTGGCCCCTCCGCCGCCCAGCAGGTCGCCCTGCTGTGGAGCCAGCCCGTCTGTAGCCGCCTGGGCTGCGACCAGCCGTGGACCAACACCGAGATCGATCACCGCACCCCGTGGGCCGAAACCCGGCAGACGGTGCTCGACGGCCTCGACCGGCTGTGCCCGCACGACCACCGCCTCAAGACCCACCACGGCTGGGCCCTCGTCACTGGCACCGGCAAGCGGGAGATGGTCCCGCCCGACCACCCCCGACACCCCGACCGCAACCCCAGCGCGGGCGCCGGCCCGCCATAGCACCAGTCGATCCTGCAGGTCGTGCCGACGCGAAGCAGTCCTACGGCGCGCCCGAGGTGCAGGGCAAGACCGTGGCCGGGTTCGCGGCGTTCAAAAACCATCCATGCGTTGCACGATGACGCCACCTGGAAGAGCAGTAGCGTCCGCGTGTGCACGAGAGCTCTCTGGGCCGGATGTCGCGCCTCGTGGCGAGCTATCTGCATGGTCGTGGCGGCATCGGCACAGACGTTCTGGATGTGGGAAGTCTCGATGTGAACGGCACGTATCGGCCGTTCTTCACGGATCCGGCGTGGTCGTACACGGGCCTCGACGTGGTGCCGGGCCCCGGTGTGGACACGGTCGTCGCTGATCCCTATCAGTGGACGGAGTTCTCCGACGACTCGTTCGACGTAGTGGTGAGTGGCCAGGCCCTCGAGC
>DASXAI010000041.1:0-3449 GCA_036406775.1 Acidimicrobiales bacterium | reverse complement strand
CGACCGCGGGCGACGCCGCGGCCCGAGCCACGGCGGCGTCGGCGATGCCCTCCGCCAGCCCGAAGCCGAACTTGGAATCGGCCTGCCCCGTGCGGACGTACTCGTGGGTGTGGGCCTCGATGCCCGGCGTGATGCGCAGCTGCACCCGCGGCACCGGCAGACCCTCGGCGTGGAGCAGGTCGAGGCGGTCGAGCTCGTCGAAGCTGTCGATCACGAGATGATGGACGCCGGCCGTGAGCGCACCCGCCAGCTCCTCGAGTGACTTGTTGTTGCCGTGCACGACCAACCGGTCGGCCGGCACGCCGGCGGCCAGCGCCACGTGCATCTCGCCGCCGGTGGCGACGTCGAGCAGAAGGCCCTCCTCGTGGGCGAGGCGCGCCATCGCCAGGCAGAGGAACGCCTTGGTGGCGTAGATGACGTGGCCGGCTCCGAAGGCCGCCAGCGCCTCGCGGGCGCGCGCTCGGAGGTGGCCCTCGTCGTAGACGAACAGCGGCGTTCCGAAGTCGGCGGCGAGCTCCAGCACGTCGCACCCACCGATCCCCAGCCGTCCGGTGGGTGAGATCTCGGCGCTGTCGGGCAGCAGGGACAGCGGGATGGGCGCCACGCCGCCCTACATCTGCTCCGGTGCCGACACGCCCACGAGGTCGAGGGCGACGACGAGACCGATGCGCGCCGCCTCCACGAGCCACAACCGGGCCTGGGTGAGCTCGGGCGGAACGTCGGCGGCCACGACCCAGCAGTCGTGATGGAAGCCGTGGATGGCCGCCGCCAGCTCCCGCGACCACGTGACCACCTTGTTGGGCGCGCGCCGGTCACAGGCATCGAGCACCACCGACGGAAGGTCGTTCAACAGGGTGAGGATCTCGTGCTCTCGCGGATGGGTGAGCAGCCCGAGGTCGACGGTGTCGAGCGGCCGACGCTCGATGTCCTTGGCGGCGGCGTTGCGTGCGATACCGGCCAGCCGGGCGTGCGCCATCTGCACGTAGAAGACAGGGTTGTCGAGCGACCGCTGGATGACGATGTCGAGGTCGAAGACGAGCTTCGTGTCGACCGACTGCAGGAGATAGGTGAACCTGGTGGCGTCCGGGCCGACCTCGTCGATGACGTCCTCGCGCAGGAGGATGATGTCGCCCCGACGCTTGGAGAGCTTCACCTCCTCACCGTTGCGGAGGAGGACGACGTTCTGCCCGATGATGATCTCGAGGTCGTCGCGGCGGTGGTGCAGGGCCTCGACACCGGCCCAGATGCGCTGGAGGTAGCCGTGGTGGTCGGGGCCGAGGATGTCGATGAGGTGCTCGGCGTGGGTGAACTTGTTCCGGTGGTTGGCGATGTCGGGAAGGAGATAGGTGGGGTCGCCGTTGCTGCGGACGAGGACGCGGTCGCGGTCGTCGCCGAAGTCGGTGGTGCGCAGCCAGATGGCGCCGTCGGCGTCGAACACGTGGCCGAGCTGGCGCAGCTCCTCGAGCGTCTGCTCCATCGCCCCGGCGGCCACGATGGCCCGCTCACTGGTCCAGTGGTCGAAGAAGACGCCCATCTCGGCCAAGGTCTCGCGCTGGTCGGCCAACGCCCGGTCGCGGCCCCAGAGGGAGGGGTCGACGTCGTCGGGCATCTCGGCCGCCCACTCCTCGACGTAGGCGCCGCGGTAGCCGTCCTCCGGGACGGGCTCGCCCCGCTTGGCCGCCCACAGTGACTCGCCGAAGCGCTCGAGCTGGGCGCCGCGGTCGTTGATGTAGAACTCGCGCTGGACGGCGTAGCCGCACCGGGCCATCACCCGGGCGAGCGAGTCGCCGTAGGCGGCCCACCGGCCGTGGGCGGCGTGGAGCGGACCGGTGGGATTGGCCGACACGTATTCAATGTCGACGCTGCGGCCGCGGCCGGCGTCCGTGGCGGCGTAGGTGGCGGTGCCAGCAGCGACGACGGCGCGCAGGACGTCGTGGAGCCAGCTCGGGTGGAGGCGCAGGTTGAGGAAGCCGCCCACGGCCTCGGCCTTGGCCAGATGGGCGGGCGGATCGGCGTCGAGCGAGTCGGCGAGGGCGGCGGCGAGCTGCGGACCGACGTAGGTGGAGCCCTTGGCGAGGGGGAAGCAGTTCACGGCCCAGTCACCGTGCTCGGGGTTGCGGGGCCGTTCGAGCTTCAGGTCGGCGGGCGCGACGACTCCGAGGTCCCGCAGCCGGGACCGGATGGCGTCGGTCAGCTCGATCGGGGCCATCCCGCCAGGGTACCGGGGGTGCCGTCGGGCGACCCCGTCGTTGTCGATGTGGTGGCTCGCGGCCCGATCGTCGAGAATGGGTCAGCGAAACGACACGTGGGAGAACGCCGATGCCGTACGAGTTCAGCGCCGAAGGCCGTCAGAGGCTCGAGGAAGTCCGGGCCTTCATGGACGACCACATCTACCCGAACGAGGAGGAGTACGCCTCCGAGCGGGAGGAGGTGGGTCCGCACGGCTACCCGCCGATCATGGACAAGCTGAAGGCGGCGGCACGCGAGCGGGGGCTGTGGAACCTGTTCCTCCCGCACCTGGCGCCGGACGCGCCCGGCACCAAGCTCTCCAACCTCGACTACTCACCGATCTCGGAGCAGCTTGGGAAGGTGGGGTTCGCGTCGGAGGCGCTCAACTGCGCCGCGCCCGACACGGGGAACATGGAGATCCTCAACATGTACGGGTCCGAGACGGTGAAGCGCGACTGGCTCTCGCCGCTGCTGGAGGGCGAGATCCGCTCGGCGTTCTCGATGACCGAGCCGGACTCGGCGTCGTCCGACGCCACCAACATCAGCCTGCGGATCGAGCGCGACGGCGACGACTACGTCCTCAACGGGAAGAAGTGGTTCAGCTCGGGCGCGCTGTCCGAGCGTTGCAAGGTGCTCGTGGTGATGGGCAAGACCAACCCGAACGCGCCGCGGCACCTCCAACAGTCGATGATCGTCGTGCCCAAGGACACGGCGGGGATCAGCTTCGGTCGAGCGCCGCACGTGTTCGGCTACGACCACCACGGCGGACATCCCGAGGTCATCTACGAGAACGTGCGGGTGCCGGCCGACAACCTGCTCGGTGAGGAGGGTGGCGGCTTCGCCATCTCCCAGGCCCGCCTCGGCCCGGGCCGCATCCACCACTGCATGCGCACCATCGGCGTGGCCGAGCGGGCGCTCGAGTACATGGTGAAGCGGTCGCTGGCGCGCACCACGTTCGGCTCGCTCGTGGCCCACAAGGGGCTCATCCAGGACTGGATCGCCGAGTCGCGCATCGACATCGACATGAACCGCGAGTACGTGCTGCGGACGGCGCATCTCATGGACACCATCGGCAACAAGGCCGCGGCCACGGAGATCTCCGGCATCAAGGTCTCGGTGCCGAACATGGCGCTCAAGGTGATCGACCGCGCCATCCAGGTGCACGGCGCCGCCGGCGTCACCCAGTTCTTCCCGCTGGCCGAGATGTACGCGTCGATCCG
>DASXAI010000040.1:0-9953 GCA_036406775.1 Acidimicrobiales bacterium | reverse complement strand
CGAAATACAAGCGTTTTGTATGTGGCGCTCGTCACGCCGGTCGTTCGTCCGGAACCTGTCGGGCGAACGCGTCGAATTCGCGCCGTTTCGCCGCCTGGAACCGGTTCGCGCCGGGCCGGTTTCTCTGTCACACCCCCTTCGTAGGCTGATCGCCGTGGACATGGATCGGTTCTCACCGGCGGTACGGGCCTGGTTCACCAGCGCGTTCCCGGAGCCGACGGCGGCGCAGGCCGAGGGTTGGCCGGCGATCTCGGCCGGCCAGCACACGCTCATCTGCGCGCCTACGGGTTCGGGCAAGACGCTCGCTGCCTTCCTGTGGGGCATCGACCGGCTCGTCTCCAACCCCGCACCCGACCGCCAGGCCCGCACCCGGCTCCTCTACCTGTCGCCGCTGCGGGCGCTCGCGTTCGACGTCGAGAAGAACCTGCGGGCACCGCTCACGGGCATCAAGTTGGCGGCCGAGCGTCTCGGCGTCCAGTTCACCGAGCCCACGGTCGGCCTCCGTACCGGCGACACGTCGTCTCGCGACCGGCAGTCGTTGCTGCGCCATCCGCCCGACCTGCTGATCACCACGCCCGAGAGCCTCTACCTCATGTTGACGTCGCAGGCGCGCGACACGCTGCGCCACGTCGAGGCCGTCATCGTCGACGAGATCCACGCCATGGTGCCCACCAAACGAGGTGCCCATCTGGCGCTGAGCCTCGAGCGGCTCGACGAGCTGTGCGAGCGCCCGCCCCAGCGCATCGGCCTGTCGGCCACCCAACGTCCCCTCGAAGAGGTCGCGCGCTTCCTCGGTGGCTTCGGCGCGCCGGGCTCACCCCGGCCGGTCGCCATCGTCGACGCCGGCGTGCGCAAACCGCTCGAGGTCGAGGTCGTCGTCCCCGTGGAGGACATGGGCGATCTGGGCCAGGTCGTCCAGGAGCCGCGCAGCGGTCCGGCGGCCGGGGGCCCGGCCCGCAAGAGCATCTGGCCCAGCATCTACCCCCGGATCCTCGAACTGGTCCTGGCCCACCGTTCCACGATCATCTTCTGCAACGCCCGCCGCCTCGCCGAACGCCTGGCCGCTCGCCTCAACGAGCAGGCCGAGAACGAAGGCGTGGCCCCCGAGGGCGGCGAGCTCGTGAAGGCCCATCACGGCTCGCTGGCACGCGAGCAGCGAATCGTGATCGAAGACCAGCTCAAGCGGGGCGAGCTGCGTGGCCTGGTCGCCACCAGCAGCCTCGAGCTCGGCATCGACATGGGCGCCGTCGATCTCGTGATCCAGGTCGAGTCACCGGGCGCGGTGAGCCGCGGCCTCCAACGGATCGGCCGCGCCGGCCACTCCGTCGGCGAGCCGTCCCGCGGCACCATCTTCCCCAAGCACCGGGGCGACCTGCTCGAGGCGGCCGTCGTCACCCGCCGGATGCGCGACGGGCTCATCGAGGAGACGCGTTACCTCCGCAACCCGCTCGACGTGTTGGCCCAGCAGATCGTGGCCATGACGGCCGTGGAGGAGTGGTCACTGGCCGATCTCGCCGCCCTTGTGCGCCGGGCCGCCGGCTATGCCGACGTGAGCGACGACGTCCTCACCAATGTGCTCGACCTTCTCGCCGGCCGGTACCCATCGGAGGAGTTCAGCGAGCTGCGGCCCCGGATCGTGTGGGATCGCGTCGCCGACACGCTGCGCGGCCGCGACGGCGCTCGCCGCCTGGCCGTCACCAGCGGTGGCACCATCCCCGACCGCGGCCTGTTCGGAGTCTTCCTGCCCGACGGCACACGGGTGGGCGAGCTCGACGAGGAGATGGTCTACGAGTCCCGCCCAGGGGAGACATTCATCCTCGGCGCGTCCACGTGGCGGATCGAGGACATCACCTTCGAACGGGTCGTCGTGTCGCCCGCACCGGGTCAGCCCGGGAAGATGCCGTTCTGGCACGGCGACCGGCCGGGTCGCCCGCTCGAACTCGGTCGGGCCCTCGGCGCCTTCGTGCGCGAAGTGCGGGCCACCGAGCCGGCGCTGGCCGTCGAGCAGCTGCAGACCCGCGACGGTCTCGATCAGCTGGCCGCCGACAACGTCGTCCAGTACCTGCTCGACCAAGCCGACGCCGCCGGCGTGGTCCCCGACGACCGCACCGTCGTGGTCGAGCGCTTCCGGGACGAGATCGGCGACTGGCGAGTGTGTGTCCTGTCGCCGTTCGGCACGCCGGTCCATGCCCCGTGGGCGATGGCCGTCGAACAACGGCTGTCCGAGCGCTACGGCATGGTGGTCGAGACCATGTGGAGCGACGACGGGATCGTGATCCGCCTGCCCGAGGCGGCCGATGCCATCCCGGTGGACGAACTCCTGATCGACCCCGGCGAGATCGACGAGCTCGTCGTGTCCACGCTGCCCGGTACGGCATTGTTCTCCTCGCGCTTCCGGGAGTGCGCTGCCCGCGCCCTGTTGTTGCCACGGCGACGGCCCGACTCCCGCACGCCGTTGTGGCAACAGCGCCAACGCGCCGCCGACCTCCTCGCCGTCGCGGCCAAGTATCCGTCGTTCCCGATCCTGTTGGAAGCCAGCCGCGAATGCCTCCAGGACGTGTTCGACGTCCCGGCGCTGCGCAGCGTCCTCACCGACCTCCGGAGCCGGCGCATCCGGCTCGTCAGCGTCGACACCCAGAAGGCGTCGCCGTTCGCCCAGAGCCTGCTGTTCAACTGGATCGCCACCTACATGTACGAAGGCGACGCACCACTGGCCGAACGGCGGGCGGCCGCCCTGGCCCTCGACCGCGACCTGCTGCGCGAGCTGCTGGGCGCCGAGGAGCTGCGCGAGTTGATCGACGCCGAGGTCCTGGCCGACCTCGAGCTCGAGCTGCAGTGTCTCGTCGAGCACCGTCGGGCCCGGAGTCTTGACGAGGTCCACGACCTGCTGCGCAAGCTCGGCGACCTCACCATCGAGGAGATCGACGTCCGCTCCGACGGCCCGCCTGGTGTCGCCCTCGAGTGGCTCGACACGTTGGTGGCCGAGCGCCGCGCCGTGCCGGTCCGCGTGGCCGGAGAGCACCGGTACGCCGCCGCTGAGGACGCCGCCCGGTACCGGGACGGACTCGGCGTCTCCCTGCCGCTCGGCCTGCCCCGGGCGTTCACCGAGCCGGTCGAACGGCCCCTCGAGTCGCTCGTCGCCCGGTTCGCCCGCACCCACGGGCCCTTCCTCACCGTCGCCGTCGCCCGCCGCCTCGGCACCACGGTCGAGCGGGCCCTCGGCGCCCTGCGGGCCCTCGAGACCGAGGGCCGTGTGGTACGCGGCGAGTTCCGTCCTGACGGTGTCGAGCGAGAGTGGTGCGACACCGAGGTGCTGCGCCAGCTCCGGCGGCGGTCGATCGCCTCGTTGCGCCGGGAGGTGGAGCCGGTCGAGCCGGCGGCGTTGGCGCGGTTCCTGCCGGCGTGGCAGGGCATTGGCGCGGGCCGGCGCGGCCTCGACGGTCTGGTCGAGGCCGTCGGCGCGCTGCAGGGTGCCGCCATCCCCGCCAGCACGCTCGACACCGACGTCCTGGCCGCGCGCGTCGGCGGCTATCGCCCCGCCGATCTCGACGGCTTGTGCACGGCCGGCGACCTCGTCTGGACCGGCGGCGGGGCGCTCGGCGCCAACGACGGCCGCATCCGGCTCTACTTCCGCGATCAGGTGGCGCTGCTGGCCGATCGCACGCCGCCCGATCCTGACGACCGTCCGTCGGGTCCGTTGCACGACGCCGTGCGGGCCCATCTCGCGGCGCGAGGCGCGTGCTTCTGGGCCGACCTGCGCGCCGCCGACACCTCGGCCACCGACGACGAACTGCTCGCCGCGTTGTGGGATCTGGTGTGGGCCGGTGAGGTCACGAACGACTCGCTGGCACCGGTTCGGGCCTACGTCGCTGGTGCCGCGGCCAAACGGTCCGGCGGCGCGACGGCACCGGCGCGCTCACGGCCGCGGCCGGGTCGCTTGACGCGCCTCGGGCCGTCGTCGGGCGCGGGCCGGTGGTCACTCGTCGCGCCCCTGCTGGAGCCGGCGCCGGCGCCCACGGTCGCCGCCCACGCGCTCGTCATGCAGCTGCTCGAGCGGCACGGTGTGTTGGCGCGGGAAGCAGTGCTGGCCGAAGGAGTGCCGGGTGGGTTCGCCGGGGTGTACGGCGTGTTGAAGGTGTTGGAGGAGCGGGGCCAGGTCCGGCGGGGCTACTTCGTCGCCGGCCTCGGGGCGGCCCAGTTCGCCCTGCCCGGCGCCGTCGACCGGCTGCGAGCGGCCCGGGAGGGTGACGACGACGCCGAGCCGGTGGTGCTGGCCGCCACCGACCCGGCCCAGCCCTACGGCGCCGGGCTGGCGTGGCCCGAGCCGGTGGGCGGTGGCCGCCCGGCCCGGGTTGCAGGGGCCTTCGCCGTGCTCCTGCAGGGCGAGCTGGCCGCCTGGCTCGATCGCCGGGGCCACCACCTGGTGACGTTCCCTCCCGCCGCCGCTGACGACCGGTGGGTTGAGGCCCTCGTACACCTGGTGAAGGACGGTCGGGTGCGGAGCCTCGAGGTCCGCAAGATCGACGGCGGGACGGCCGGTGAGTCGCCCCACGCGGCCGGGCTGCGCGCCGCCGGGTTCGCCGACGGGTACCGGGGGCTGGTCGTGCGGGGGTGAGCCGGTCGGTCCGGCTGACCTGGTGGGTCGCGGGGGGACCGCACAACGTGCCACCACGGTTCGGGTGGGTGGACCTAACCTCGGGGCGTGCCCGAAGGGGACACGATCCATCGGACCGCGGCCGCGCTTCGGTCGGCGCTGATCGGCAAGCCCACCACGGCGTTCCAGGCGCCGCGGTTGGATGGCATCGTCCCTGCGCCCGGGTCGGTGATCGAGCGGGTCGAGAGCCACGGCAAGCACCTGGAGATCGGGTGGGACGACGGCTGCGTGTTGCACACCCACATGCGGTTGTCGGGATCGTGGCACCTGTACCGGCCGGGCGAGCGGTGGCGCAAGGGCTCCAAGCAGATGCGCGTCGTGATCGAGGTGCCGGGCTTCCAGGCGGTGTGCTTTTCCGCGCCGGTGGTCGAGACGTACCGGGCCGGCGAGTTCACGCGCCATCCGGTGATCGGGAGCCTCGGTCCTGACCTGTCGACGGAGGACGCCGACATCGGCAACTGCGTGGAGCGCATGGCGCGGTACTGCGACGCCGAGTTGAGCGTGGGCGAGGCGCTGCTCGACCAGCGCGTGGCGTGCGGCGTCGGCAACGTCTACAAGTCCGAGGTGCTGTGGGCGTGCGAGCTCGATCCGTTCACGCCGGTCGGCGCCCTCGACATCGGCCAGCGGACCCGGCTGCTCGAGGTGGCCGCGAACCAGTTGCGCGCCAATCTCGAACGACCGACGCGAGTGACCACCAGCGGCACGCCCGAGGGCCTGGCGGTGTACGGCCGCTTCGGCAAGCCGTGCCTGCGGTGCGCCACGCCGGTCGAGGTGACGCGCCACGGCGAGCAGGCCCGCGTGACGTACTGGTGCCCGGCGTGCCAGGTGTACATCCCGCTGCCCGAGCGCGACCCCGACGACGACGCTGGTGCCGACGGCGGTCGGTCCCGCCGGTTCTCGTGGCGGCGCAAGCACCGTGGGGCGCGTGACGGTGGTGCTCACATGGCGCCCGGTGACGATCCCGGCATCGACGTGCGGTCGGCCGATCACCGGTTCGGAGCGGTGGACGGCGGGCCGCTGCTGCCGTCGGACCCGCACCCGGCGGCGCAGGCGTTCTTGGCCCGGCGGCCCCACGACCTCAATCCGCTCTACCTCGACCCGCTGCTGGCGCCCGAAGCCTGAGCGATCAGCGCAGAGCTTTGCGGAGGACGAACTTGAGTCCCGACCAGGTGTCGTCGATGGCGCACACCTTGGTGTCGACCCAGCCCGTTGGAAGGAGCAGCTCGCGGAAGACGTCCTCGGTGAGGTCGGTGGGGACGCCCGACGAGCGCTTCGGCCACGCCACCCACACGGTGCCGGAGGGGCCGACAGCCTTGGTGAGCGCCGGCCACCGCTTCGTGACCTCGGCCCGGCCGGTGAAGAAGGCAATGGCGAGGTCGACGGGCGGGCGGACCTGGCCCTTCCACGTGACGCCGGGCGGCAGCGGCTCGAGGAGAGCGCCAAACCCGGCGGGCGCGTTGGGCGCCACCAGCGTCATCTCCTCCTTGATGCCGAGCTTCTTGGCCAGCGGTGTCCCCGAATAGCCCGCCATGACGCGACGAGCAGTCTCCTAGGCCCAGAACTCGTCGCTGTAGGCCGGCTGGGCGTCGACCATCCACAGCTCGGCGATCTGACCCTCGACGACGCGCGCCAGGAAGGCGGCGAAGTTGTGGAGCTCCCGCCCTTGGCGACGGGCGCGGACCTGCACCATAGCGAGGGTCTGGTCGGCGGCCACGTCGATCGACTGGGTGATGTCGAGATCGATGTCGGCGCCGGTGAGGTCAGGGAGGCGCTCGATGTAGGCGTCCGGGCCGACGACGAGATCGGCGCCGGCATCGGCGTTGGTGACGTAGGCGACGATGCCGGGGGCGAGGAGCGATCGCATGTGCGATTCGTCACCGCTGCGGTAGGCGGCGACGAAGGCGCGCAACACTTCTGCCGGTCCGGCCATGGCCGGAGGGTAACCGGCGCGTCCTACTCGACGGTGACGGCCCGCAGTACGTCGAGTTTGGCGGCGCGCCGCGCCGGGCCGATGGCCGCCACGACGCCGATCAGGAAGGCGATGACCACGATCAGGACGAGCGCGGTCCACGGGATCGTGAACGAGTTCAGACCCTGGTCGGACAAGGCCAGCGTGACGGCGTAGCCCAGCAAGATGCCGATGATGATGCCCAGCGCCGCCCCGAGCAGCGCCGTGAGCACCGACTCCCACCGCACGGTCGAACGCACCTGACTGCGGCTGGCACCGACCGCCCGCAGGAGGCCGAGCTCGCGGGTGCGCTCGTAGATCGACAGGCTCAGCGTGTTGGCGATGCCGAAGATGGCGATGATGACGGCGAGGGCCAGCAGCCCGTACACGAGGTTGACGAACGTGTCGATCTGGGCGGCCTGGCTGTCGATGTAGTCGCTGCGGCTCTGGACCTTGGCCGTGGGGTAGGCGGCGGTGACCGACTTGATCGCCTGCTCGGCGTCGGCGTCGGACACGCCCGGCGCCTTCTTGATGAAGATGGAGAAGTCGAACTGATCGGCGCCGCTGGTGGCGTACAGCGTGTTGGAGATTGTGTACGACCCGGCCAGCTCCTTCTTCTTGTAGATGCCGGCGATCTTGAGGTCGTGCGTCTGCCCGTTCAGGAAGGTGACGGCCAGTGTGTCGCCGACCTTGAGGTTGTTGTTGTCGGCGTGGCCCTTGCTGATCAGGATCGTGCTGTCGTTCAGGTCGGTCATCGAACCCTCGACGAACTGGAGGTCGAAGACCTGGCCGGCGACGGTCGGGTCGATGACGCTGACCTGCCGGTCGCCCCCTTCGATCTTGGCCAGACCGAGCTGCACACCGGCAGCGGCGTCGATCTGCGGGAGCTGGTTGAGCTGCTGGGCCACCGTGGGCGGGAGGCCGCCGAAGCCCTGCGTGTTGGTGGTGACCACGAAGTCGCCGGTGAATTGCTTGTTGAAGACCTCGCGCACCGACGTCTTGATGGACGAGGCCAGGACAGTGATGCCGGCCACCAAGGCCACACCCACCATGAGGGCGGCGGCGGTACGCGCCGTGCGCTTCGGGTTGCGCATGGCGTTCTCGCGGGCCAGTTGGCCCTGGACGC
This sequence comes from Acidimicrobiales bacterium, assembly GCA_036406775.1. GTDB lineage: Bacteria > Actinomycetota > Acidimicrobiia > Acidimicrobiales > Ilumatobacteraceae > DASXAI01. The sequence goes on along the minus strand of DASXAI010000040.1, from coordinate 2,225 downwards.
CTCGGACCTTGGGCAGGGGCGCGCCGATGACACGGGCGAACGGCCGGGCCAGCACCGGGCCGAGCACGAACACACCGATGAACACCAGTGGGATGCCGAGGCCGAGCAGCGGGATCTGTCCGGTGAGGCCCACACCCGTCAACGCCGCGCCGATCAGCACGATGAGGCCGCCCCACAGCAGGCGGACCTTCGACGTGCCCGACTCGTCGACGGCGACGTCGCGCATGGCCGCCACCGGCGGGATCCGTGACGCGCTGATGGCGGGCATGATGGCCGACACGACCGTGATGATGACGCCGACGATCAACGCCACGATGAGCGTGCGGGGCAGGACCACGACGCCGCCGGCGGGGATGTCGACGCCGAGCAGCGACAGGCCGCTCTTCAACAGGCCGGCGACCAGGATGCCGGCGGCGAATCCGATCAACGAGGCGACCACGCCGATGATCACGGACTCCGCCAGCAGGCTCCCGATCACTTGACGGCGGCTGGCGCCGACGGCCCGCAGCAGTGCGGTCTCCCGCTGCCGCTGGGCCACGATGATCGAGAACGTGTTGTAGATGGTGAAGGCGGCCACGAACAGGGCGACGGCGGCGAAGATCAGCAGCAGGATGTTGAAGAACTGCAGGGAGTCCTGGATATCAGTCTGGTTCTCCTTGGTGATCTGCGCCCCGGTGAGGACCTCGATGCCGTTGGTGCCGACGGCCTGGCTCACCCGGCTGGCCAGCTCGGTCTGGCTCACCGAACCGTCGCCCTTGCCGAGGACGGCGTCGACCTGACCCGGCTGGCCGATGAACGACTGGGCCGTGGGCAGGTCGAACAGCGCGAAGGTGGCACCGCCCGGCGAGTCGGCGTCACCGAAGCGGACGTCGCCGACGACGGTGAACTGCTTGCTGCCGCCCTGGCTGATGATCGTGACGGGATCGCCGATCTTGAACTTGCCGTCCTTGAAGCTGCTGCGGTCGAGCACGACCTCGTTCGGACCGGAGGGCAGCTTCCCGTCGTGGAGCCGCCAGGGTGAGAGCTGTCCACCGGTGATGGTGCCCCCGAAGTTGGGCGCCCCGTTGTCCTGACCGATCGGCTTGCCGTTGGTGCCGATGATGCGGGCGAAGCCCTGCACCGATCCTTCGGCTTCAGTGATGCCGGGGACGGCGGCCACCTGGGCCACGACGGTCTCCGGGATGCGCGGGCGGAACGTGGGCCCGAAGTCCTGCTCGATCTTCTGGTTCGAACGCACGTAGACGTCGGTGTTCTTGAAGACGTTGGCGAACAGATTGTCGAACGTGCGCTTGATCGTGTCGGTGAACACGAAGGTGCCGGCGAGGAAGGCGATGCCGATGATGACCGACAACGCCGTGCCGATGAGACGACGCTTGTGCGCCATCGTCGACTTGCGCGCGAGCTTGAACATCAGTCCCCGAATCGCTTCATGCGGTCGAGCACGCGCTCGGCCGTCGGCTGCGCCATCTCGTCGACGATGCGGCCATCGTTGAGGAACAGCACGTGATCCGAGTACGAAGCCGCCACCGGGTCGTGGGTGACCATGACGATCGTCTGGCCGAGCTGGCGCACGGCGCGGCGCATGAAGTCGAGGATCTCCGATCCGGCATGACTGTCGAGGTTGCCGGTGGGCTCGTCGGCGAAGATGATCTCGGGCCGGCTCCCCAGCGCGCGGGCCACGGCGACGCGCTGCTGCTGGCCGCCGGACAGCTCCGAGGGGCGGTGCTTCAGCCGGCTGCGCAGGCCGACGGTGTCGATGACGTTGTCGAGCCAGGTCTGGTCGGGCTTGCGGCCGGCCAGGTCGAGCGGCAACGTGATGTTCTCGAGGGCGTTCAATGTGGGCACCAGGTTGTAGGCCTGGAAGATGAAGCCGACCTTGTCGCGACGCAATTGCGTGAGCTGGCGCTCGTTCAACGTCGACAAGTCGACGTCGCCGATGAGCACGCGGCCCGACGTGAGGGTGTCGAGTCCGGCCACGCAGTGCATGAGGGTCGACTTCCCGGAGCCCGACGGGCCCATGATGGCCGTGTAGACGCCTTTGGCGAACTGAACCGTGACCCCGTCGAGGGCCCGGACCTCGCTCTCGCCTTTGCCGTAGATCTTGACGGCATCGATGGCGGCGGCCGCGACGATGCTCGGAGGCGCCAGAGGGGCGGTGGTTGTGGCCATCTCGGTCCTTTCGTGTCCGGCCGCGCCAAGTCCACAGCCGGTTCGCGGTAAGTCCG
>DASXAI010000039.1:0-4895 GCA_036406775.1 Acidimicrobiales bacterium | reverse complement strand
GGGCGCGGCTGTGTGGCTGGCGGTCAAGTTCCACCGCCGGCCGGGCGGCGACGACGAGCTGCCCGATCCGGTGCAGATCCACGGCCACAACAAGCTGGAGATCACCTGGACGGTGATCCCGTTCCTCATCCTCCTGCCCATCTCGGTGTTCACCGTCGCCAGCGTGATCGACCTGGCGCGTGAGCCGAAGAACGCGTTGGAGGTCGACGTGTACGGCCAGCAGTGGTGGTGGTCCTTCGAGTACGACCTCAACCACGACGGCAAGCCGGAGATCATCACGGCGAACGACCTCGTGCTCCCGGCCGGGCAGACCATCGTCCTCCACGTGCAGTCCCGCGACGTGATCCACAGCTTCTGGATCCCGGCGTTGAACGGCACGGCGGACGCCGTCCCCGGCCGCGACCACCGGCTGCTCGTGCAGGCCCACCAGCCGGGCATCTTCCTCGGGCAGTGCAAGGAGTTCTGCGGCCTCTCCCACGCCCGCATGGCCGCCCGCGCCGTCATCCTGTCGAAGAGCGACTTCCAGACGTGGCTCGACCAGCAGCAGGAGGACGCGCAGGCCCCCACCACCGACAGTGCCAAGGCCGGCCTCGAGATCTGGAAGACCAAGTGCGCGTCGTGCCATCAGATCAACGGCGTGAACGACGGCCGGGAGGGCAACGCCGCCCAGGTGTCCGGCACTGCCCCCAACCTCACCCATCTCATGAGCAGGGGCGTGTTCGCCAGCGGCCAGTTCGAGCTCTACAACGCCGATGGCAGCGTCAACCGCCCGGCGCTCGAGGCCTGGCTTCGCAACCCGCCCGGCTTGCTCCCGATGGCCCCGCCCGACCGGGGCATGCCCAACCTCAACCTCAGCGACCAGGAGATCGACCAGCTCGTCGACTTCCTGGTGACGCTCGGCCCACCGCCCCCCGGGAAGTAGAAGGACCCGCTGATGGCAATCGTCGAATCACCGCCGCCGCTTGCCCTGCCGCCGGGCGACGGCCGCGCGGAGCACAAGCCACTGGGCGTCTTCACCCGGCCCCGGGCCACCACCGGCTGGCGCAGCTGGGTCACGACCGTCGACCACAAGAAGATCGGCATCATGTACGGCACCGCCGCCTTCTTCTTCTTCTTGCTCGGCGGCTCCGAGGCACTGCTCATCCGGACCCAGCTGATCCGCCCGGACGGCAAGATCCTCAACGCCCACCAGTACAACATGATCTTCACGATGCACGGCGTGACGATGATCTTCCTCGTCGTCATGCCGATGGCGGCGGCCTTCGCCAACTACCTGCTGCCGTTGCAGATCGGTGCGCGCGACGTCGCGTTCCCGCGGCTCAACGCGTTCGGCTTCTGGTGCTTCCTGGTCGGTGGTGTGTTCCTGAACACCAGCTGGCTGCTGGGCGGGGCGCCCGACGGCGGCTGGTTCGCCTATGCACCCAACACGCTGCACGCCTTCTCGCCGAGCCACGGCATGGACTTCTATGCGCTCGGCCTGCTGATCACGGGCATCGCGTCACAGACGAGCGCGCTCAACCTGATCGTCACTGTCGTGAACATGCGCGCACCTGGGATGCAGTTGTTCAAGATGCCGGTGTTCACGTGGATGGCCCTGGTGACCCAGTTCCTGCTGCTCTTCGCCATCCCCGTCATCACGGTGGCGCTGTTCCTCCTGCTGTTCGACCGAAGATTCGGCGCCAACTTCTTCGAGGTGAAAGCGGGGGCCGACCCCCTCCTGTGGCAGCACCTGTTCTGGATCTTCGGCCACCCGGAGGTCTACATCCTGATCCTGCCCAGCTTCGGGATCGTCTCGGAGATCATCCCGGTGTTCTCCCGCAAGCCGATCTTCGGCTACCCGTTCATGGTGTTCTCGGGCATCGCCATCGGGTTCATGGGCTGGGGCGTCTGGGCCCACCACATGTTCGCCTCCGGCATCGGCCCGATCTCGGTGTCGGCCTTCTCCGTGTCGACGATGTTCATCGCCGTGCCCACCGGGGTGAAGATCCTCAACTGGTTGGCCACCATGTACGGCGGCAAGCTCCGCTTCGACACGCCGATGCTCTTCGCCGTCGGCCTCGTCACGATGTTCACCATCGGTGGGCTGTCGGGCGTGACGCACTCGGTGGCGCCGTCCGACACCCAGCAGACCGACACCTACTACATCGTCGCCCACTTCCACTACGTGCTGTTCGGCGGTGCGCTGCTCGGCCTCTTCGGCGGCATGTACTACTGGTGGCCCAAGGTCTTCGGCTTCAAGCTGTCCGAACGACTCGGCAAGGTCCACTTCTGGCTGATCCTCATCGGGTTCAACATGACCTTCGGCCCGATGCACATCCTCGGCCTGCAGGGGATGCCGCGCCGCACGTACACCTACCGGACCGGCTACGGGTTCGACTTCTGGAACCTGGTGTCGTCGATCGGCGCGTACCTCATCGCCATCGCCGTGATGATCTTCATCTGGAACATCTTCACGAGCCGACGGGCTCACATCCGCAGCCGAGAGGTGATGGACCCGGATCCATGGGACGGACGCGCCCTCGAGTGGATGATCCCGTCGCCACCGCCCGAGCACAACTTCGACGAGATCCCCACGGTCACCCACCTCGACGAGTTCTGGCACCGCAAGTACGGAGAGGACGAGGACGGCCGCGCCGTCCGCATCGCGGCGACCGCGGATGTCACCCAGAAGGGCACGGCGACGGGCATCCACCTGCCGTCCCCGTCGTACTGGCCGATCGTCGTTGCCGCGGGGCTGCCGCTCGTGGCGTACGGCGTGATCTTCAACCTCGGACTCGCCTTCGTGGGCGTCGCCGTCCTCATCATCGGGATCTACGGGTGGGGCCTCGAGCCGTCGGTCGACGAGGAGGGCCCGCATCTCGAGGAGCACGAGCTGCCGCCCGCGCCGGACGACCAAGGCACCGCCCTCGAGGCGCCCGTGCCGGAGGTCCCCGAGACGAGCGAGGAGGAGGCGGTCCCCGTTGGCTGACACCATCTCCTCCGAGCAGACGCTCACGCCCGCCGAGATCACGGCGGAGTCGAGTGGCGCCATCCGGGTTCCGGGCGTCCACGGCGAGCCCGTGGGCCATCACCACACCGCCACCGGCCTCTCCAACGAGAAGCTCGGGATGTGGGTGTTCCTCGGGTCCGAGTGCCTGCTGTTCGGCGCCCTGATCTCGACCTACCTCCTCTACAAGGAGAGGGTCCCGCCGGGACAGGGGCCGACGCCGCGCCAGGTGTACGACATCGGCTTCACCTCGGTGAGCTCGTTTGTGCTCCTCATGAGCTCGCTGACGATGGTGCTGGCGTTGTCGGGCATCCAGCGGGGCGACATGCGCAAGTGCCGCACCTGGCTCGTCACCACCGCGCTGCTCGGCGCCACCTTCATCTCCGGGCAGGTCTACGAGTTCACGTCCTTCGTGAAGGAGGGCATGGGCTACACCACCAACGTGGCCTCGTCCGCCTTCTTCACCCTCACCGGCTTCCACGGGGTGCACGTCAGCGTCGGCATCATCATGCTGATGTCGCTGTTCGTGATGTCGCTGCGCGGTCGATTGCCGCAGGAGCGAGCGGAGACCGTGGAGATCGTCGGGCTCTACTGGCACTTCGTCGACGTGGTGTGGATCGTGATCTTCACCGTCGTCTACCTGATCAGGTGATGAGGGGCGGCCGCGAATGAGCGAGACCGGAGTTCACGAGGTGCACGAAGAGTTCGCCACCGACCCGCACGCGCCGGCCGAGCACGCCCACCCGTCCGACCTCGCCTACATCAAGGTCGCCCTGGTCCTGTTCGTCATCACCGCGGCCGAGGTCGCCACCTACTACGCCAACATCAAGGGCCTCGCCCTCATCGCCATCCTCACGCCGATGATGATCGCCAAGTTCGCCATCGTCGCCGCGTGGTTCATGCACCTGCGGTTCGACAGTCACATCTACCGCCGCTTCTTCATCACGGGGATCGTCCTGGCCGTCATCGTGTACACGATCGTGCTGTTCACGTTCCACGTCTTCGCGGACTGATGGACTGATGGACGACCGGCCTCGTCTCGCTGGGCGGCGCTGACCGTGTTCGCCGCCGCCATCGACCACCCGTGGCAGTGGCGGCCCCATCCCGAGGTGTGGGTGCTCGTCGCCTCCATCATCGGCATCGGGATCTACGTGGCCCGGGTGATCGGGCCGAAGGTCGTCCCGGCCGGGCAGCGGCCGGTGACCCGCCGCCAGAAGGGCTGGTTCTGGCTGGCGGTCGTCCTGTTGTGGGCCGCCGCCGATTGGCCGATCCACGACATCGGCGAGCGCTACCTCTACTCCGTGCACATGCTCCAGCACGTGCTGCTGAGCATGGTGGTACCGCCGCTCTTCCTGCTGGCGACCCCGACCTGGCTGGCGCGACTGGTGGTGGCCGACGGCACCCGAGTCGGCCAGGCCATCCGATGGTTGGCGAAGCCCGTCGTCGCCGGCCTGATCTTCAACGCCGTCGTGCTCTTCCTGCACTGGCCCGCGCTCGTCGACCTCGCCGTCGCCAACGGGCCGCTGCACTACAGCCTCCACCTCGTGCTGTTCGCGTCGGCGCTGCTGATGTGGACGCCGGTGTGTGGGCCGATCCCCGAGCTACGCATCTCGCTGCCCGCGCAGATGATCTACCTGTTCCTCATGTCGGTGCTCCCGACGATCCCGGCGGCGTGGCTCACGCTCGCCGACGGCGTCGTGTACAAGGCGTACGACATCCACTACCGGCTCTTCGGGATCAGCGCCGTGACCGACCAGCAGCTGGCCGGGCTGTTCATGAAGCTGGGTGTCGGCGTCTACCTCTGGACGCTGATCTTCATCCTGTTCTTCAAGTGGGCGATGCGGAACGAGGAGGCCGAGCGCAAGGGCCGAGTGGTCACCGAGCGCGAGATCCTCACCTGGGACGAGGT
>DASXAI010000038.1:0-5246 GCA_036406775.1 Acidimicrobiales bacterium | reverse complement strand
ACGTCCGCACCATCGGCGTGGTGCCGAAGAAGCTCAAGGGCAGGGCGCCCGACGTGTTCGAGGTACGGGGCGAGGTCTACATGCCCCTCGCTGCGTTCGAGGACCTGAACCGGCGCCAGGAGGACGCCGGTCTGCGGCTGTTCGCCAACCCTCGCAACTCGGCCGCGGGCAGCCTGCGCCAGAAGGACCCGTCGATCACGGCCAGCCGCGAGCTGTCGATGTGGTGCTACCAGCTGGGCGAGGTCGCCGGTGGGCCCGACTTCACGAGTCACCACGAGACGCTCGACTTCCTCGCCGCCGCCGGCTTCCCTGTCAACCCCGAGATCCGTCAGCTCGCCGGGCTCGACGCCGTACACCAGTACTGCGGCCAGGCCGAGGCGCGTCGCCACGATCTCACCTACGAGATCGACGGCGTGGTCGTGAAGATCGACTCGCTGGCCCAACGGGAGGTGCTCGGGTCCACGTCGAAGGCGCCGCGCTGGGCCATCGCCTACAAGTTCCCGCCGGAGGAGCGCAACACGGTGCTCGAGGACATCATGGTCTCGATCGGCCGCACCGGCCGTGCCACCCCCTTCGCCAAGCTCACGCCGGTGTTCGTCGGCGGGTCCACCGTCGGCGTCGCCACCCTGCACAACGAGGACCAGGTGGCGGCCAAGGACGTGCGGCCGGGCGACACCGTCATCGTGCGCAAGGCGGGCGACGTCATCCCCGAGGTGGTCGGGCCCGTGCTCGCGCTGCGCCCCGAAGGGCTGGCACCGTGGACGTTCCCCACCACCTGTCCGTGTCCGCTCGAGTCCACGCTCGTCCGCAATCCCGGCGAGGCCGAGCACCGCTGCGTCGAGCCCGAGTGCCCGTTCCAGCGCGACCAGCGCATCATCCACTTCGCCTCGCGCGGCGCCATGGACATCGAGGGCTTCGGCGAGCGCACTGTGTTCCTCCTGTCCGACGCCGGGCTGTTGCGCGACGCCGCCGACATCTACGCGCTCCGCCCCGACGACTTGTTGAAGTTCGAAGGCTTCGGCGAGGTGAGCGTGAGCAAGCTGCTGGCCGCGGTCGAGGCGTCGAAGCGGCGGCCGCTGCCCCGGCTGCTCGTCGCGCTCGGCATCAAGCACCTCGGCCCGGCCGCCGCCGACGCGCTGGCCACCGGCTTCGGCACGCTCGACGCCATCATGGCGGCGTCACAGGCCGACCTCGCCACCACGGCAGGGGTCGGCAACGTCATCGCGGCGTCCGCCATCGACTGGTTCGCCGAGCCGCGCCACCGCGACATGGTCGAGCGCCTGCGCGCCGCCGGTGTGGAGTTCGGCAACGTCGTCGTGAGCCGGCTGCCCCAAGTGCTGGCGGGGAAGGCCGTGGTCGTCACCGGCACGCTCGAGGGCTGGAGTCGCGAGGAGGCGGAGGCCGCCATCAAAGGTCGGGGTGGCAAGAGCCCGGGCAGCGTGTCCAAGAAGACGTTCGTCGTCGTCGCCGGTACTGAGCCGGGGGCGGCCAAGATCGGCAAGGCCGAGGAGCTCGGCGTGCCCGTCGTCGACGAGGCCGGCTTCGCCCGTCTCCTGGAGACGGGGGACCTGCCGCCATGACGTGACTACGAGACCTTGAACGTCCAGTCGAACTGCTGCGCCGCGTCCCGACTCTCGGTCTCTTTCCAGTAGACGACCGTGATGTGGTGCTCGCCGGGTGCGAACTCGGGCAGGACGGCGCCCTCGCGAGGCAGGTACAGCACCGTGTTCTGGGCCGGGTCGAACTGGGCGCCGGTGATGGGGCCGACGCTCGTGGGGGCGCCGGGGGCGGTGATGTCGTCGGTGGGCAACTCGTTGCCGTCGATCACGAGCACGCCGCGGTAGCCCGGCGCCAGGTCGGCGCCCACCTGCGACTGGCGCAGCACCAGCGATCCGGGGGCCGGGATCACCCGCTCGATGGCCGGGTCGTTGATCTCGACGGCCTGGTCACCGGTCTGGGCCGAGGCGAAGCCGTAGATGATCAGGGCGAGTGCGCCGGCGATCAGTGCGCTGGCCCCGAGGCGGCGCAAGTCGAGACGGCGGTTCGCCACGAGGGCATTCAACCGCATGGGTGCCACAGTCGGACCATCACCCGGATATAGCGTCGACGTGATGGCGGCGTTCGGAGACGACCAGATCGGACGCGTCCTCGGAGGACGGTACAGATTGCTCGCGCCCGTGGGCACGGGCGCGTCGGCCACGGTCTTCGTGGCCGACGACGTCCAGCTCCAACGACGCGTCGCCGTGAAGACCCTGCACCCGTCGCTGGCCGAGGACCCGGCGTTCCTGCGCCGGTTCCGGGCCGAGGCCCAGGCGGCCGCCGCCCTGGGCCACCCGAACATCATGGCCGTGTACGACTGGGGCCAGGACGAGGCCACCCCCTTCCTCGTCCTCGAGTACCTCGCCGGCGGGAGCCTGCGGGCCATGCTCGACCGCGGTCGCCAGCTCTCGCCCTCGCAGGCGTTGCTGGTCGGGCTGGAGGCCGCCCGCGGTCTCGACTACGCCCACCGGCGCGGCTTCGTGCACCGCGACATCAAGCCCGCCAATCTCCTGTTCGGCGAAGACCGCCGGCTGCGGATCGCCGACTTCGGACTGGCGCGCGCCATCGCCGAGGCGGCCTGGACGGAGCCCGACGGCGTCGTGCTGGGCACGGCCCGCTACGCCTCGCCCGAGCAGGCGCGCGGCAACACCGTCGACGGCAAGACCGACGTCTACTCGTTGGCGCTCACGCTGGTGGAGTCCGTCACCGGCCAGGTGCCGTTCGCCGCCGACACCACGGTGGCGACGTTGATGAACCGGCTCGACAAGCTGCTGCCGGTGTCGGCCGAGTTGGGCTCGTTGGCCCCCGTGCTCGAGCGGGCCGGGCGCCCCGACCCGGCCGAGCGCTACGACGCCGGCGAACTGGCTCGCGCCCTGGTGCAGGCAGCCGAGCGCCTGCCGCGGCCAGCGCCGCTCCCGCTGGTGCCCACCATGCCACTGGCGGGCGACGACGCCACGGTGCTCGTCGGGGCGCGGCGCGACGATGCCGCCACGGCCGCCTTCGGTGCCGCCATGGCGGCCACCGACATCACGATGCTGGGGGCGCCGGCCTCGCCGCGCGCGCCCGTGCCCGTGATGGTGGGCGGCGCACCGGTCAGCGAGTCGACCGCGGCTGCCGCCACCGCCTCCCGCACCACGCCGCCGCCGAGCCGGCCGCCCGGACCACCGGTCGTCACGCCGCCACCCACGATCTACGACGCCGAACGCGAGCGGCCGCGCCACAAGTTGGGGTGGTTCATCGCTGCCGTGGCCGTCCTCATCGTCGCCGCCCTCGTGGCCGGCGGTGTCCTGTTCTTCGCCAACCGCACGTCCAGTCACCCCGTCGCCAGCCTGGTGGGGATGCCGCGGGCCGAAGCGCTGAACCAGGTGTCCGAGTTCGGCTGGAACGTCGACATCCAACGCCAGCGCACCGACGCCCAGCCCTACGACTACGTCTACGACCAGTCGCCGAAGGACGGCAAGCTCACCGAGGGCAAGACGTTCACGCTGTACGTCTCCGACGGGCCGGTGCTCCACGCCCTGCCCGACATCACGAACCAGCCGCAGGACGCCGTGACGTCGACGCTGGCCACCGCCGGGCTCAAGCTGAACGTGACGGGCCAGCAGTTCGACGAGAACGTCCCGGCCGGGGCGGTGCTGTCGTGGTCGGTGGGCAACCCGCCCGTGGACCACCCGGTCGGCCAGCAGGTGCCCACCGGCACCGCCGTCGACGCCGTCGTCTCCGGCGGCCCGGCGCCCCGCACGATCCCCGACTTCGTGAACCATTCCTTCGACGAGGCCAACGCCTCGCTCACCGGGGCCCAACTCGTGGTCCAGCAGCTCGATCCGCAGTTCAACGACTCGATTCCGGCCGGCAGCGTCATCAGCCTGAATCCGCCGTCGGGCACCCAGGTGCCGCGCGGGTCGACGGTCCAGGTCGTCGTGTCGAAGGGGCCCGACACCGTGGCGGTGCCGAGCGTCGTCGGTCAGACCCTCGACCAGGCCAAGGCCACGCTGCAGTCGGTGGGCCTGACGGTCGGCGGCGTCGCCGGACCCCTCGACAAGCCGGTGGTGGCGACGAGCCCGCCGGCCAACACCCCGGCTCCCAGGGGTACCGCCGTCAGCCTCCTCCTCGGCTAGCAACGAACTTGGGTCCGGTTGGGGGCCCACCGGTAGCCTCCAGGCCCGTCAGTCGCCAGGGGAGGTTCACATGGGAACACTGGACGGCAGGGTCGCCATCATCACCGGGGCCGGGCGCGGCATCGGCCGTGAGCACGCCCTCCTCTTCGCCGCCGAGGGCGCCAAGGTGGTCGTCAACGACCTCAGGGGCGCGGCCGACGGCACCGGCGGCAGTCTCTCGCCGGCCGATGAGGTCGTGGCCGAGATCAAGGGCATGGGCGGGGAGGCCGTCGCCAATGGCGACAACGTGGCCGACTGGGAAGGCGGCCAGCGCCTGATCAACTCGGCCATCGAGGCGTTCGGCGATCTCGACATCCTCGTGAACAACGCCGGCATCCTGCGCGACCGGGTGCTCGTCAACATGACCGAGCAGGAGTGGGACGCCGTCGTGGCCGTGCACCTCAAGGGCCACTTCGTGCCGAGCCGCTGGGCGGCCGCGTACTGGCGCGAGCAGACCAAGGCCGGGATCGAGAAGCCGCGCAACATGGTGCACACGTCGTCCACCTCGGGCCTGTTCTCCAACCCCGGGCAGACCAACTACGGAGCCGCCAAGTCGGGCATCGCCACGTTCAGCCAGATCGCGGCCAAGGAGCTGGGCCGCTACGGCGTCAAGTCGAACTGCATCGCGCCGGCGGCCCGCACGCGGCTCACCGAGTCGACGCCCGGGCTGGGCGAGATCGTGAAGGCGCCCGAGGACGCCGGCACGTTCGACGTGTGGGACCCGGCCAACATCTCGCCCCTCGTCGCCTACCTCGCCACCGCCGACTGCCCGTTCACGGGCGAGACGTTCTTCGTGCAGGGCGGTTCGGTGAAGCGGGTCCAGTCGTGGGCGTTCGGCCCCGGCGTCGACCGTGACGACCGCTGGACCGTGGCCGACCTGGCCGAGGCCATGAAGGCGGTGGCGGCACAGCCGTCGCCCCAGGGCGACCCCATCCCATCGAAATGACCGCACCCCGCACACCGTCGAGGTGACGGAAATCCACCGCTGCGGTGGACAAGTGTCACATCGACGGATGAACGCAAGCGGTTGACGACGCGGGACCGGCGGGC
>DASXAI010000037.1:0-14261 GCA_036406775.1 Acidimicrobiales bacterium | reverse complement strand
GCCGCCGCCGACGCCGGCGTGGCCGTGCTCCTCATCTCGACCGAGCTGGAGGAGATCCTCGAACTCTCTGACCGCGTGGCTGTCATCCACCGCGGCCGCATCGTGGGCGAAATGGCCCGCCGCGACGTCGACCTCGACCGCCTCGGCCTCATGATGGGCGGCCAAGCGGCATGAGGTGGGGGTGGGTGGCGCCATGGTGACCACTCCGGTCGAGACGCGGCCCCGATCCGTACCGCCGACGCCCGCCCCGCCGGCGACCGACCGGGGTCGGCGCCTCCGGGAGGCCGCCTTCGTCGTCGGCCTCTACGTGGTGTCGATCGCCGTCGCGCTCGGCATCTCGGCGCTCATCGTCTACCTCACCCACGGGTCGCCGAGCACCGTGTTCACCGCCCTGTGGGACGGCAGCTTCGCCTCGTGGGGTTCATTCGGGTACACCCTCGATGCCGCCGCCCCGCTGCTCATCGTGGCCGTGGGCACCATCGTCTCCACCCGCGCCGGCCTGTTCAACATCGGCCAGGAAGGTCAGCTCACCATCGGCGCCATGACGGCGGCGCTCGTCGCCCTCAAGATCGACGGGCCGGGCCCGCTCATGCTCGTGCTGGCCCTCGTGGCCGGCGCCGTGGGCGGTGCGCTGTGGGCCGGCATCTCCGCCCTGTTGCGCTACTGGCGGGGCGTCGAGGTCGTGATCAGCTCGCTGCTGCTCGTGTTCGTCGCCTTCCAGCTGTTGTCGTACGCCTTGAGCACGACAGTGCTGCTCCACGAGACAGGTGCCGAGGGAGCGTCGCTGACGGAGTCGGACCCGATCCCGTCCGGCGCCCGATTGCCGCGCTTCGGCACGTATCCGAACGCCAACGTGTCGAGCGCCGTCATCCTGGCGCTCCTGCTGGCGGCCATCATCGGGATCGCCATGAGCCGCACCACGTGGGGCTTCCGGCTGAAGATGCTGGGCCTCAACCCGGTGGCGGCCAAGCGGGTCGGCGTGCGGGCCGCCGTCCTCGGCAGCATGGCCCTGCTCGTGTCCGGGGCGTGCGCCGGGCTCGCCGGGGGCGTGGTGCTCACGAGCCAGGCGTACCGGATCACGCCCACGATCTCGAACAACATCGGGTGGAACGGCCTCCTCGTCGCCCTGGTGGCGCGCAACAACGCATGGGTGGCCATCGTCGTGGCCCTGCTGTTCGGCGGTCTCCACGCCGGCGGTGGGTACCTCGCGTCCACCGGCGTGCCCAGCGACCTCGTCGACATCGTCGAGGCGCTCGTCGTGCTGGCGGCGGTGTTCCCGCCCGCGCTCCTCGAGCTGCGACGCCGCCGGGCCCGCCCGCAGGCCGTCCCCGCGGGGGAGGCAGCATGAGTCACGACATCACGACAATCCTGGACAGCGCCGTCTTCCTGACGGTGCCGCTGCTGTTCGCCGCCCTCGGCGAGTACATCGCCGAGCGCGCCGGCACGCTCAACATCTCGGTCGAAGCGATGATGCTCTCGGGCGCCTACGCCGCCGCCCTCGGCTCGTCGGTGTGGGGCCGCGCCGATCTCGGCCTGCTCTGGGGCATGGCGGCGGGGTTGTTCGTGGCGTTCATCCACGCCAACTTCAGCCACCGGCTGCAGGCCAACACGTTCGTGGTCGGCCTCACGTTGAACGTGCTGGCATTGGGGCTCACCAACTACCTCCTCCACGAAATCGACATGACGCCGCTCCTGATGGACAAGACCGACGTGCCGGTGCTGTCGAACATCCCGATCATCGGCGAGCCGTTCTTCTCCCAGCCGTGGCCGGCGTACCTCCTCTACGGGCTCGTTCCTCTGGTGTGGTGGGTGATGCAGCGCAGCCGGTGGGGCCTCGAGATGCGCTCGGTCGGCGAGAACCCGAAGGCGGCCGACGTCACCGGGATCCACGTGAACAAGCGCCGCCGCCAGGGTCTCCTGGTGTGCGGACTCCTGGCCGGGCTGGGCGGCGGGTTCCTCTCGGTGGCCGAGGTCGGGACCTTCAACTCGAACATGACGGCCGGGCGCGGCTTCATCGTGATCGCCGCCGTCATCTTCGGCGGCTGGACCTTGCGGGGCACCGTCGCAGGCTGCTTCCTGTTCGGCGGCGTCGACGCCTTCCGGCTGGCCCTGCCGGCGCTGGGCTACACGATCAACCCGCAGCTGTTGATCGCCTCGCCCTACCTGTGCGCCCTGCTGGCCATGTGCTTCTTCGCCAAGCGGACGCGCCAGCCCGCGGCGCTGGCCCAACCGTTCGAGCGGGGCGCTACGTGACGCTGGTCTTCGACCCCGCCGAGCACCCCGCCGGTGTGTGCCAAGGGGTGCTGTCGCAGCTCATCACCCCGCGGCCCATCGCCATGATCTCCACGGTCGACGTCGACGGCGTCGTGAATGTCGCTCCCTTCAGCTACTACATGCCGGTCACCGGCCACCCCATGCTGCTGGCCGTCACCATGGGCCTGCGGGAGTCGGACGGCGGCCTGAAGCACACCTACGAGAACGCCCGGCGCACGGGCGACTTCGTCGTGAACGTGACGACGTCACGGCTGCGCGAGCACATCGAGACGGTGGCCATCGAGTTCCCCCGCGGGGTGAGCGAGCTCGACAGCGTGCCGTGGACGACCATGCCGTCGCAGCGGGTGACGTCGCCGTCGATCGCCGAGTCGCCGGCCCACCTCGAATGCCGCATCCACCGGGAGGTGCCCCTCGGTGAGCCCGGCGTGCCGGCATCGGAGGTCCACCTGGTGGTGGCCGAGGTGGTCTGCGTGACCCTCGACGAGTCGATCTGCACGGCCGACTACCGGATCGACCAGACGGCGATGGCCACCGTGGGCCGCATGGGCTTCCCATGGTTCACGACGGCCACGCCCGAGTCGATGATGGTCATCCCGCGATACACGTACGAAGAGTTCCTCGACCAGCGGGCGGCGTCGTCGTGAAGGCCATCGTCCACGACGTCCACGGCGACGTCGACGTCCTGCGCGAGGTCACGTGGCCCGATCCGGAGCCGGGGCCGGGGGAGGTGCTCGTGGCCGTGCGGGCCACGTCGCTCAACCGGCTCGACGTCATCCAACGGGCCGGGCCGCCGTTGCTGCCGGGGTTCAGCCTGCCGCATGTCGCCGGGATGGACGTCGCCGGCGAGATCGTGGCGGCCGGCCCGGGAGTGACGGCGCCACCGCTCGGTTCCCGGGTACTGGTGAACCCGGCGCTGCAATGTGGCGAGTGTGAGTGGTGCCGGCGCGGCGACGACGGCTTCTGCCCGGACGTCCGGGTCGTCGGCGGCAACCACCCCGGTGGTTACGCCGCGCTGACCGTTGTGCCGGCCACGCACGTCCACGTGCTGCCCGACTCGGTCTCCTACGAGGAGGCGGCCACCGTCCCCACCATCTGGTCGACGGCGTGGCACGGCCTGGTGGAGGTGGGCCGGCTCCAGATCGGCCAGACCGTCATGATCCACGCCGCCGCCAGCGGCGTGAGCGTGGCCGCCATCCAGCTGGCTCGGCGCATCGGCGCCCGGGTCGTGGCGACGGCGGGCACCGACGCCAAGTGTGAGCTGGCTCTGAAGCTCGGCGCCGACGTTGCCGTCAACAACCGCACCGACGACGTCGTGGCGGCGGCCCGCCGCGTCACCGGCGGCCAGGGCGTCGATATGGTGTTCGACCACGTGGGCCCGGCGCTGTTCGCGGCGTCGATGTTCGCGCTGCGGCCGCGCGGCCGGCTGGTGTTCTGCGGCTCGACCACCGGCACCGACGCGTCGTTCAACTTGCCGTACGCCTACCACTTCGGCATCCAGTTGGTCGGCAGCGACCCGTACTCCTACGCCGAGTTCGGCCGCATGCTCGACGCCTACTGGACGGGCGGTTTCACGACCGTGATCGACAGCGTGTATCCCCTTGACGAGGCGGGCGCGCGGGAGGCCCAGCGCCGCCTCGAGCAGGGAGACGTGATCGGCAAGGTGGTGCTCCAACCGTGATCCGACGTTCGCAGGAGGTCCTCCCATGAC
Source organism: Acidimicrobiales bacterium (assembly GCA_036406775.1). Taxonomy (GTDB): domain Bacteria; phylum Actinomycetota; class Acidimicrobiia; order Acidimicrobiales; family Ilumatobacteraceae; genus DASXAI01. The sequence continues at coordinate 10,279 of DASXAI010000037.1, read as the reverse complement.
CACGACCCAGGCCCCGCCCGAATCGCTGTTCACCCACGTGGCCCTGCCCGTGCGCGACCTCGACGCCACCCTTGCCTTCTACGAGCGCTACACCACGCTGCGGAAGATCCAGGAGCGCTACGAACCCGAGACCGGCCTGCGGTCGGTCTGGCTGGCCAACGCCCGCGACGTGACCGACGTGGCGGCCCGGTTCGTGCTGGTCCTGATCTGCGGCCGGCTGCCGGGCCACATCACGGGCGACATCAAGGAGGAGTACGGGTTCCTCCGCTCGATCAGCCATCTCGGCATCTCGCTCGAGACCCGTGCCGACGTCGACCGCATCGCCGAGATGGCCAAGGACGAAGGCGTCCTGGTGCTCGGCCCTCGCTACATGAACCCCGTCGTCGGCTACATCTGCCTCATCCGAGATCCGGACGGCAACCAGCTCGAGTTCTCCGTCGAGCAGGTCCTCGGCTGACGGGATGCCCGAGCACGTCGACACCCTGATCGAGGGCGCCCTCGTCGTCACCATGGACGCCGAGCGGCGCGTCATCACTGACGGCGCCGTCGCCATCCGGGGTGCCGACATCGTCGCTGTCGGCAAGACCGCCGACCTGCGGGCCGCCTACGAGCCCGTCGCCACCGTCGACGGCCGGCGCTTCGTGGTGACGCCGGGCCTGGTGAACACCCATATCCACATCACCGGCGAGCCGCTCACGCGAGGCTTCGTCCCCGACGATACGCCGTTCGAGGAGAACGTCTTCCAGTGGCTGGTGCCGCTCTACTCCGTGTACACCGAGGAGGAGGAGCGGCTGTCGGCCCAGCTGGCGGCGGCGGAGATGCTGAAGTCGGGGACTACTGCCTTCCTCGAGGCGGGCACGGTGCGGTTCGTCGACGCCGTGGTCGACGGGCTGGTCGAGATCGGCATTCGGGGCCGCATCGGCAAATGGGTGTGGGACCTCCCGCCCGAGCCGGAGGTCTACCGCCAGACCACCGACGAAGCCGTGGCCAACCTCGACGCCACGTTGAAGGCCCACCGCCACGTGGCCGGCGGTCGCATCCAGGCGTGGTCGATGATCGTCGGCCACACCACGTGCAGCGACACGCTGTGGCGCGCTGCCCGGGAGGCCGCCGACCGCTACCAGACCGGTCTCAACTTCCACATGTCGCCGGCCGCCCTCGACCCCGACGGGTTCCTCGCCCAGTTCGGCCAGCGGCCGTTCGAACACCTCGAGGAGCTCGGCGTCCTCGGCCCGGACGTGGTGGCCGTCCACTGCGTGCACGTCGACGACGACGAGGTCGGGCGGCTCGCCCGGCACGGGTGCAGCGTCGCCCACTGCCCCACGACCGCGCTGAAGGTGTCGTACGGCGTGACGCAGATCGGCAAGATGCCCGAGATGGTGCGGGCCGGCGTCAACGTCACCATTGGCACCGACGGCAACAACGCGTCGAACTACTCCGACCTCATGCGGGCCACGTACCTCGTGGCCGGTTTGTTCAAGGACGCCCGGCGGGACCCCACGATGTTCCCGGCCGAGCAGGCCTACGAGATGGCGACACTGGGTGGGGCCCGGGCCCTCCTGGCCGATCACGAGATCGGCTCGATCGAACCCGGCAAGAAGGCCGACCTCGTGCTGCACGACCGGGACCGGCCCGAGTGGACGCCGCTCCTCAACGTGGCCAACCAGCTCGTGTGGGCCGCCGACGGCCGGGGCGTGCACACGGTGTTCGTCGACGGCCGCAAGGTGGTCGACGGCTACCGCCTCACCACCATCGACGAGCAGGACCTCTACCGCCGGGCCCAGGTCGCGGGCGAGTCGATCGTCGCCCGCACCGGCCTCCCCGACCGGTCCAAGTGGAAGGTTGTCTGACGATGGAGTACCGCCCCCTCGGTCGCACCGGCATCACGGTGAGCTCGTTCTGCCTCGGCACGATGATGTTCGGCGCGTGGGGCGACACCACCTACGAGGAGTCGGAGGGCATGGTGCACGACGCCCTCGACGCCGGCGTGAACGTCTTCGACACCGCGGACATCTACGACGACGGCGTGTCCGAGCGCTGGCTCGGGCTGGCGCTGCAAGGCCATCGCGACGAGGTCGTGCTGGCCACCAAGTTCCACAACCCGATGGGGTCGGACCCGAACCGGCGGGGCAACTCGCGGCGGTGGATCATGGCCGCCGTCGAGGAGAGCCTGCGCCGCCTGCGCACCGAGTGGATCGACCTGTACCAGGTGCATCGGCCCGATCCCGCCACCGACATCGACGAGACACTCGGTGCCCTCTCGGACCTCGTGCACCAGGGCAAGATCCGCGCCATCGGGACGTCGACGTTCCCGGCGCCCGCGCTGGTGGAGGCCCAGTGGGTGGCCGAGCGGCGCGGCCGCGAGCGACCCGTGGCCGAGCAGCCGCCGTACTCGGTGTTCGCACGCGGTGTCGAGCGGGACGTGCTGCCGGTCTGCCAGCAGTACGACATCGGCGTGCTCGTGTGGGCCCCGCTCAACGGCGGCTGGCTCACGGGGAAGTACCGCCGCGGCGTCGACGCCCCGGCGTCGTCGCGGGCCGACCGCGTGCCCGACCACTTCGACTACGGCGGCCGGGCCCACGAGCGCAAGCTCGACGCCGTCGAGGCGCTCGTCGGCGTGGCCGACGACGCCGGGCTGCGCCTCATCGACCTGGCCCACGCCTTCGTGCTGGCCCACCCGGCCGTCACGACTGCGATCCTCGGGCCGCGCAGCAGGGCGCAGCTCGCCGACGCCCTCAAGGGCGCCGACACCCGGCTCGACGACGCCGTGCTCGACCGGATCGATGCCATCGTGCCGCCGGGGGAGATGCTCAACCCGGTCGACGGCGGCTATGACCCGCCCTCGATCACCGACCCGCGGGCCCGCCGTCGCTGATCGGAGAGAATTCGTCCGGCGCGAGCGGTGTGGCCACGTCGGTGCGGATCAACTCCATGAGGTGGGCGGCCCGGCCCTCCCACGTGCTGGCCGGTCCGACCCGGTAGAAGGGCGACTGCAGGTTGGGCATGAGGCGGCCCACCATCGCGGTGTCCTCGGCGTTGGTGGCGGCCAGGCTGGCGAGCTGGGCCGACTGCTCGTCGGGATCGGTGCTGCGGCCGTAGATGCGCGAGATGAGGCGGGTGCGGTCGGGCGCGAGCGGATCGGCCCGCACCAGGATGAGCTGTGTGGGGTACGGCAGCGGCGTCAGGTTCGGGTAGATGAAGTCGGCGTAGTGACCCTGCAAGTCTTCCTCCGGGAGATCGGCGCGGCCGCCCGACGGGTCGTCGACGTCGAGCCGGTGCGGTTTGTACCCGCTGCACGTGCGGCCTTCGAATCGCACGACGGTCGCCAGGCTGTGGCGCTGCTCGTTGAACCGCCGGTGCACGAACCGCACGTGGTAGTCGTCGTTGGAGTTCTCGACGAACGCCTTCCAGTTGATCGGGTACGTCTCGTCGAGCCCACGTTCGTAGCGGTGGAAGGTGTCGAAGCGATAGCGGTCGTAGCGGCCGGCCAAGGGAGCGATCCACTCCCGGAACGGCGGGGCCTGGTGCGACAGGCAGCCGAACACGAGCAGGTCCCACGCCACCTCGATGCGGATCGGCACCAGCCCGTAGGCGTCCTTCGGCAGCCCGCCCGGGTACATGCGGGGCTCGTCGGGCACCCCGAGGAGGCGGCCGTCGATGGCGTAGGACCAGTTGTGGTACGGGCAGGTGAGCGTGCGCCCACAGTTCCCAGTGGCGGTGGGCGTCAGGGTGGAGGCGCGGTGCCGGCAGGCGTTGAGGAAGCCCCGCACCGACCCGTCGTCTTGGCGGATGACGATCACGGGCTGGGCGCCGATGGTGCCCGTGATGAAGTCGCCCGCTTGGCGCAGGTCCTCGACGTCGCCCAGCCACACCCACGAGCGGCCGAACACGCGCACCATCTCGAGGTCGAACCGGGCCTGGTCGTGGACCTCCGGTGGCTGCAGCATGGGCGTCGGCAGCGGCGACGCCACCAGCCCGTCGGTCTCGCGTGCCATCGACGGGACGGTACTGCCGCGACCGGGGGAGCGGCATGTGCCGCCGGCACGAAACGGCGGGCGGCGGACCGATGCGCCGACCAGTGCAACCAGGTCGATTTCGGGCCAGACTGGATGTCATGACCGGCTCGTTCGTGTCCAGCCCGGCGTTGCGGCAGTACTGGTACGCCGTCGCCCAGCCGTCGGAGCTCCTCGGAGGTCCTCTCGCCGTCACGCTGCTCGGCGAGCGGTTGGTGGTGTGGCGGGCCGCTGACGGCCGGCCCGCCGCGGCCTACGACCGCTGTCCGCACCGGGAGGCGCCGCTGTCGGAAGGCGTACTGATCGACGGTGTGGTGCAGTGTCCGTACCACGGCTGGCGGTTCGACGGCGAGGGTCGCTGCGTGCTCGTGCCGTCGGCCGGGCCGGGCGCGCCCATCCCGCCCAAGGCGGTCCTGCGGCGGGTCCACGCCACGGAGCGCTACGGCCTCGTCTGGCTGTGCCTCGACGAGCCTGTCGCCGGCATCCCCGAGATCCCCGAGGACAGCGACCGTTCGTTCCGACGCATCAACCAGGTGGTGGAGCACTGGGACGCGTCCACGACCCGCATGGTCGACAACTTCCTCGACTACTCACACTTCCCGTTCGTGCACCTCGGCAGCTTCGGCGGCGCGACTGATCCCGAGGTCGGCCGGATCGAGCTCGAGCCGCTCGGCGACTTCTACGGCTACCAGTACGAGGTGGTGACGTCGAACGCGGCCATCGGCAACGCCGCGACGGGTCAGACGGCGACCAGCGTGGGGCGTCGCATGTCGACCGGCTTCGCGTTGCCGTTCGCCGTCCGCAGCACGATCGAGTACAGCTCCGGGCTGGCCCACCAGCTGCTGCTCCTGAGCACGCCCAAGGACGACGAGTCGTCGTACTTCACGTTCGTTGTGTGGCGCAACGACGACTTCTCCGTGCCGGGCGAAGAGGTCACCCGCCTCGACCGCTTGATCGGCTCGGAGGACAAGCGCATGCTCGAGAAGCTCCGGGGACCGCTCCCGCTCGACAACACGTCGCTCGTCAGCGTGCAGGCCGACAAGGCCTCGGTCGAGTGGAAGCGGCGCCTGCGCGAGCTCGTGGCGCCGTCCGAGGTGGGTGCCCCGGCAAGTTGAACCGCAGACCGCCCGTGAGGGCGGTGTCCGGTTCAAGTTCCGCTACGACGGGTCCTTCCGCGCCCGGCTCGGGGCCACCCGCCTCGGCTCACCTTCCATCTTCGGATAGACCGGCGGCCACGGCGCGTCGAGCAGGCCGGCTGCCTTGTCCCGCTCGGCCAGCTCGAGCAGCGGCTCGAGGGAGTTGGGACGGTCATCCATGGTGGCCCACGGGTCGCCGAGTTGCGTCAGGCGTGCGGGCACGACGGCGATGGTGAGGTCGTCGGGATGGATGGCGTCGACCTCCTCCCACCGCAGCGGGCACGAGACCGGGGCCATCGAGCGGGCCCGCACCGACCACGGCGCGAACACCGTCTTGTGGGGCGCGTTCTGGTTGAAGTCGATGAAGATGCGCTCGCCCCGCTCCTCCTTCCACCACGCCGCCGTGATGAGGTCGGGATGGCGGCGCTCCAGCTCCCGAGCCGCGGCCACCGCCGCCGCCCGCACCTCGATCGGGTCCCACCGCGGCTGCAGGCGCAGGTACACGTGCAGGCCCCGGTTGCCGGTGGTCTTGACGAAGCCGACCAGCCCTAGCTCGTCGAGCAGAGCCCGCACGTGGTGGGCCGCCGCCTGGGTCATGGCGAAGGTCGTGCCGGGCTGCGGGTCGAGGTCGATGCGCAGCTCGTCGGGATGCTCCAGGTCCGATGTGCGCACCGGCCAGGAGTGGAAGCCGAGGCAGCCGAGGTTCACCGCCCACAGGAGGTGAGCGAGGTCGGCCACCACGAGGGCCCGTGACGTCGTGCCGTTGGGCGTGCTGACGACGGTGGTGGTCAGCCAGTCGGGCCGCTGCTCGGGCACGCGTTTCTGGAAGAAGTTCGACCCGCCCGCACCGTTCGGGAACCGTTGCATGAGGACAGGGCGGTCGCGCATCGTCCGCATCAGCGGTTCCTCGACGGCGAGGTAGTAGTTGACCAGGTCCATCTTCGTGTCCTTGCGGTCGGCGAAGAAGACCTTGTTCGGGCTCGTGATGGCGACGTCGTGGCCCGCGACGGAGAGAACGACGGATTCGGCCGGCACGCCACCACGGTAGGTCGCGATCTCCGGTGCTACCGTTTCCCGCATGGGGGGAATCCGGAAGATGGCGGGGCGTGACGCCTCTGTGGCGGCGCTGCACCTGCAGTACCGGTGGTTCGACCGGCGTCTGCGGGTGCTCTGGTTGTGGGGACGGGCCGGCCGGGTCCTGCGGCGGATCGGCCGGGCTGTCCTCTGGGCGGCGGCGGTGATGTTCGCCATCCTCAGCTTCTCGCGCGCCTACAGCCAGATCGTGCACGGCCTGGGCGCGCTGCACCGGATGTAGCGCGCCGGGGGGCTACTGGGCGACGAGGCCGGCCCGCTGGTGCGCCGCGCCGTCGATGTGGGCCCGTCCCGTCACCTCCACCACGACCCGGCCGAGCACGCCCGCCGGTAGGGCGAAGCGTCCCTCCAGATCGGCCACCACCGGCGCGCCGCGCTGACACCCGACATTGAACCCGGTCATCCCGAAGGTGATCGGCACCATCCGCTCGACGTGACCGCGCCCTACGGCCTCGCGGCCCTGGAACAGCTCGATGTCGCCCTGATGATTCCCGGTCGGCGTGAAGGCCACGCTCACCTGCACGGGACCCCGCGGCAGCGGAGTGTCGGCGGCCACGGTGGTGAGCGCCATGCCGAGGAAGTTGTACGTGTAGTGGAGGCGGCCGTCGCGCACGTAGAACAGGTAGCCGCCCGACGTCGCGCCCTGCGACACGATGGCGCCCTCCACGCCGTCGGTGGGAACGTCGAGATCGGCCACCAACCGCCACGGCCGGTTGCGCAGGTTCGGCGCGATCTGCTCGGGCAGGCCGGTCACGCCGGCGCGGTACTCGTAGCGCTCGCGCCGCGGGTAGCGGGGATCACCGGCCCACCCCGGCCGGTTGTTGAGGGGGAGGACGTTGTACTTCGCCGCCTCCGACCACCACAGGTCCACCATTTCGCGCCGCTTCTCGGGCTCGGTCGCGGCGAGGTCGACGGTCTCGGAGAAGTCGACGGCCACGTGGTACAGCTCCCACGGGTCCTCGTCGAAGGGCAGGTTCGGATCGCTGCCGTCGTAGCCGAGGAAGGGCAGCGGATGGAACACCACTGCCTTCCATCCGTCGTGGTAGATGGCCCGGGCACCGAGCATCTCGTAGTACTGCGTGACGTGCTGGCTGGTGGCGGCGGCGTCGGTGAGCGTCGCGGCGAAGCTCACGCCCTCGATGGGCGCCTGCGTGACGCCGCCGATCGTGTCCGGCGCCTCGATGCCGATCAGTTCGAGCAGCGTGGGCAGCACGTCGATGGCGTGCGCGTACTGGTGACGGACCTCGCCGGGCCGGCCGAGGCGAGCGGGCCAGTGGACGACCAGCGGATCGGTGACGCCGCCCTCGTGCGTCTCGCGCTTCCACCGGCGCAGGGGCGTGTTGCCGGCCCAGGCCCACGCCCAGGGATAGTGACCGTGGGCCCGCGGCGTGCCGAGGTCGTCGATGCGACGCAGGTTCTCCTCGAGACTCTCCGGCTCGAGATTGAAGAAGAACATCTCGTTGAACGAGCCCCGAGGGCCGCCCTCGGCGCTGGCGCCGTTGTCGCTCATCACGAGCACGATCGTGTTGTCCAGCTCGCCGAGCGCCTCGATGTGGTCGACAAGCCGGCCCACTTGCGCGTCGGTGTGCTCGAGGAAGCCGGCGTACACCTCCATCATGCGGGCGTACAGCACGCGCTCGTCGGCCGCCAGCGAGTCCCACGCCGCCACCCAGTGGGGACGGGCCGACAACGCCGTCCCCGGCGGCAACAGTCCCGAGGCCACCTGGCGGGCGTACACCTCTTCGCGCCAGGCGTCCCACCCTTGATCGAAGCGGCCGCGGTAGCGCTCGATGTACTCGATGGGCGCTTGGTGCGGCGAGTGGCAGGCGCCCGGCGCGAACCACAGCAGGAACGGCCGATCGCCATCGACGGCGCGCAGGTCGTTCAGGAACTCGATGGCGTGGTCGGCGAGGTCCTCGGTGAGGTGGTAGCCGTCCTCCGGCCGGCGGGGCGGATCGATCTGGTGGCTGTCGTAGACGAGGTCGGGGTGGTACTGGTCCGTCTCGGCGCCGAGGAAGCCGTAGAAGCGCTCGAAGCCGCGGCCCAGCGGCCAGCGGTGGCGCCGGCCGCCCATCGTGGTCTCGTGGGCCGGCGTGAGGTGCCACTTGCCGAGGGCGTAGGTGGCGTACTCGGAGCCCAGCAGGATCTCGGACAGGAAGCCGTTGGCGTGGGGGATGGTGGCGTCGTAGCCGGGGAAGCCCTGGGCCATCTCGGCGATGCGGGCCATGCCGTTGCTGTGGTGGTTGCGCCCCGACAAGAGGCACGCCCGCGTGGGCGAGCACAGCGCCGTCGTGTGGAAGTTGCTGTAGCGGAGGCCGTCACGCGCCAGGCGGTCGATCGCCGGCGTGGCGATGTCGGAGCCGTAGCAGCCGAGCTGGGCGTACCCGACGTCGTCGAGCAGCACCACCACCACGTTGGGCGCCCCCTCCGGCGCCCGTGGGAGGGGCGGCCACCACGGCGTCGACTCTTCCAGCGTCCGCCCCACCACTCCTTGAAACGGCACATCCTGCGGCATGGCCGGACCGTACCGCGCCCTCCCCCGAACTGACCCGCGTTCAAGGCGTATATGACACTCTTCGCGCATGAGAACGGAGTGGATGTGCAGCTCGCGCTGATGTTGGGCTACTGGGCGGCCCAGCCCGACCGTGACGCCGTCGCCCTGGCCCGGGAGGCCGAGCGGGTCGGGTTCGACTCGGTGTGGGTGGCCGAGTCGTGGGGGAACGATGTCTTCACGTACCTGACGTGGATCGCGGCCCACACGGAGCGGGTGCGGCTGGGCACGGGGGTGGCCCAGCTGGCCGCCCGCACCCCGGCGGCCACGGCGATGGCGGCGATGACGCTCGACCACCTGTCGGGCGGCCGGGTGATCCTCGGTCTCGGCGTGTCCGGACCGCAGGTCGTGGAGGGTTGGTACGGCCGGCCGTCCGACCATCCTTTGGCCCGGACCCGGGAGTACGTGGAGATCGTGCGAGCGGCGTTGCGGCGGGATGGGCCGCTCACCCACGACGGTGAGCACTACCCGCTCCCGTACCGCGGCATCGGCGCGTCCAGCCTCGGGAAGCCGTTGAAGATCATGACCCATCCGCTGCGGGCCGACATCCCGATCTTCCTCGGGGCCGAGGGGCCGCGCAACGTGACCCAGACGGCGGAGATCGCCGACGGCTGGCTCCCGCTCTACTACTCGCCCTTCCGCCAGGACGTGTACGCCAGCCAACTGGCCGCCGCCGGTCCGGGATTCGAGATCACCGCCCTCGCCCACGTGGCCGTCACCGATGACGTGGCCGCCGGGCTGCTGCCGGTGCGGGCCACGCTCGGCTTCTACATCGGCGGGATGGGCGCCAAGGGCCAGAACTACCACACCAAGCTGATGGCCCGAATGGGATTCGAGGCCGAGGCCGAACGGGTGCAGGGCCTGTTCCTGGCCGGCCGACGGGAGGAGGCCATCGCCGCCGTACCCGAGGCGTTCGCCGACGAGATCTCGCTCGTCGGTCCGCCGGGGCGCATCAGGGAGCGGCTCGACGCGTGGCGGGCGAGCCCCGTCACGAGCCTGATGGTGTCGGACCGGTCGCCGGATCAGTTGCGCCAGATCGCCGACGTCGTGCTCACGTGAGGCCGTAGCGAGCGAACGGCCCGAAGAAGCCGTGCTCCAGGAGCCCGTAGCCGACGTGACCGTCGTACTCGTAGCGCGCCGACTGGTCGACGACGAGGTACTGGGCCAGTCCCTTGATGTCGTCGACCTTCAGCACGAGGCCCTGCACGACCGGATCGGGACCCTGGTACTTGCCGTGCCGCCAGTCGGCGTCGACGCCGTAGCCAGTGCCCACCCCGAACCAGTTGGCGAGCAGCGGCGTGCCGACGATCTCGATGCCGGCCTGGGGAAAGCGGATGACCGCCCTCTCAATGACCCTGGTGCCGGGCACGAGGGTGTGGTCGTGCTCGGGCCGCCCGAGCGATTCGACCGGGCCGTCGAGCCAGACTCGTTGGCCCTCCTCGAGCACGCGTTCGCCACTGTCGCGCTCGTGGCAGATGGCGAAGATG
>DASXAI010000036.1:0-10242 GCA_036406775.1 Acidimicrobiales bacterium | reverse complement strand
ATGCGCATCGGCGCCGCGAAGAGACTGGCGTGCGTGGCCTGGTGGCGCGCCGCCTGGGCGAGGAAGCCGCTGGCCGAGAAGGTGGCCGTCAAGGCGACGCTGGCCGCCACCGAGATGGCAGAGGCGAACGAGTAGTACTGGGCGTTGGCGTGGAAGAGCGGGAGCACGACGAGCTGGCGGTCGGCGGCGCGCAATCCGGCGGCGGCCGCCATCACATCGCCGGCGAAGGCGTAGTTGGCCTGCGTGACGACGACGCCCTTCGGCGCCGACGTCGTCCCCGACGTGAACATCACGGCCGCCGGGTCGCGAGGCGCCGGCTCGTCGACATCGAGAGCGTGCACGGGCGCGCCACGGAGGTCGGCGAGCTCGGTGTCGTCCTCGTCGACGGCCACGACGTCAGGGCCGCCCGAGGCCGCCTCGGCGTAGACGGCCCGCCGATCGGTGGCGCACAGACCGACGACCGGGGCCGTCCGCGTGAGGTGGCCGGCCAGCTCGGGACCGCCGGACGTCGGGTCGGACGGCACGATCCACGCGCCCAGCCGCGCCGCGGCCAGCCACGTCGCCACGAACGCCGGGGAGTTGGCGAGCGCCAGGTGCACGGCGGCGCCGCGCTTGACCCCTCGTCCGGCCAACCCGCCCGCCACGCCCGCCACGACACCATCGAACTCGTTATAGGTCCACGTCGCCACGCGGCCGTCGCGGCCCTCCCACACGAGGAAGGGCCGGTCTCCCGCATGGGCCACGGCGTCGGCCCAGCGGCAGGCGAACGTGGCCGTCACCCGGTCTTCACCTCGCCGTAGCCACCGCCACCCGGCAGGTCGAGACGGACGACGTCGCCCGAGTGGAGGTCGATGCGCTTCTGGGTGCGGACGGGCTCACCGTTGACGGTGAAGCTCCCGGGCGAGCCGGCGTCGCCGCCGAACAGCCCGAGGGGCGGGTGGGCGAGCCGGCTGGTCACGGCGTTCAGCGTCCAGTCCCGCCCGTTCTCGACCGTGAACTCGATGACCTGGCCCAGCCCGCCGGTCTGGCCGCCGCCGCCACCGCTGGCGTGACGGAGCTCCTTGCGCCGGAACAGCAGGGGCGCCGTCGACTCGACCACCTCGACAGGCACCGCCGCCACGCCCGTCGGATAGGCGGTGGCCGACAGTCCGGCCTTGGCCGCCCGGGCGCCGGCCCCGCCGGCGTAGTTGAACATCGACGTGATGAACGGCCGTCCGTCCTCGCGCGTCCCGCTCACCTGGCAGGTCCACACCGCGCCGGCACCTTCCGCCATCACGCCGGCCGGCACGACCTGCGCCAGCGCCTGCAACAGGGGCATCGGCAGGAACATGCCGACGACATGGCGGGCCGTGCACGGCGCCGGCGACACCGCGTTCACGATGCTGCCGGCCGGCGCCTCCACCTTGATGGGCGCCAGGCTGCCGTGGTTGTTGGGCACGTCCGGGTTGAGCACGCTGCGGATCGTGAAGGTGGTGTAGGCGTGCGTGTAGTTGCGCACGACGTTGATGCCGGCCGGGCTGGCCGGCGACGACCCCGCGTAGTCGACCAGGATCTCGCCGGCGTCGGTATCGACGGTGAGGGCGACTTCGATCGTGATCTCCGAGCCGTCGGCGAGGTCGAGCACGGAGGAGGCTCGATACGTGCCGGCCGGCAGGGCGCGGATCGCGCGCCGGGTCGCATCCTCCGAGCGGGCGATCACCTCGTCCGCCAGAGCCTCGATGTCGTCGAGGTCGTGGGCATCGAGCAAATGGCCGAGCCGGTTGGCGCCGATCTCGCCCGACGCGATCTGGGCGTGCAGGTCGCCCGCCACCTCGTCGGGCGTCCGGACGTTGGACAGGATGAACTTCCAGATGTCGTCGTTGCGCTCGCCCCGCTTCATCAGCTTGACGACGGGGATCCAGAGCCCTTCCTCGAAGACGTCGCGGGCGCCGGCGCCGATGCCGTAGCCGCCGACGTCGGTGTGGTGGATCGTGGAGCCGAAGAAGGCGACGATGCGCCCGTTGCGCCACGCCGGCACCAGCACCGTCACGTCGAGCAGTTGGCCGGCGGTGCGGTACGGGTCGTTGGTGATGAGCACGTCGCCCGGCTCGATGGTGTCGAGCGGGTAGTCGTCGAGGATGGCCGCCGCCGCCTTGGCCAGGCTGTTGATGTGGCCGGGCGTTCCCGTGACGGCCTGGGCCACCATGCGGCCGCGCCGGTCGAACATGGCGTTGGCCAGGTCACCCGCCTCGCGGACGATGGGGCTGAAGGCGGCACGCTGCAGCGCCTTGGCTTGCTCGTTCACGGTGCTGATGAGGCTGCCCCACAGCACTTCGAGCTCGATGGCGTCCATCACGAACCTCCTGCCCGGCTCGCCACCAGCGACCCGTCCTCGTTCACGACACCACGCCATCCCGGCCGCAGCACCGCCGTGGTCTCACGCTCCTCCACCAGAGCCGGGCCGTCGACGGCGTCGCCGGGACCGAGCGCCGTGCGGTCGAACACGGGCGTGTCGATCGGCGCCTGGCCGCGCACGAAGCGCACCGGGCGGGTGCCCTTCTGCGCGTCGGCGCGGCCATGGGCGCCACCGGCCTGGAGTGCGACCTCGGGGGCCGGAGCGAAGGCCGAGATGCGCCAGGTGACGACCTCGACGGGCACCCCGGGGATGGTCATGCCGTACACCGCGGCGTAGCGCTCGGCGAACGCAGTGGTCACCGCGTCCGGGGTCGCCGGCCACGACGCACCTTCGCCGAGCGTGATCGTGATCTCGTTGCCCTGGCCGTAGTACCGGGCATCGATGGCGTAGCGGAACGTGATGGCGTCGACGGGAACGCCGGCCGCCGAGAGCACGGAACGGCCTTCGGTGCGCATCTCCTCGAGCATCGCTTCGCGCTCGTCGTCGCTGACGAGGTCGAGGCGGCGCACGAAGCTGCGGGCCAGGTCGATGCGCACGGGCGTGACGAGGGCACCGAAGGCCGACAGCACGCTGGCATGGGCGGGGAAGACGACGCTGGGCGCGTCGAGCAGCTCGGCCACGCCGCACGCGTGCACGGGGCCGGCACCGCCGAAGGCGACGAGGGGCGTGCCCCGCAGGTCGGCGCCCCGCTCGATGGCGTGCATGCGCGCCGCCGCCGCCATGTTCTGGTTGACGAGCTCGTGGATGCCTCCGCCCACGTCCAGCACGTCGGCGGCGAGGGCCGAGGCGACCTGCCCGACCGCCGTCGTGCCGGCGCCGGCGTCGAGCGGCATGTCGCCGCCGAGGAAGAAGGCGGGATCGAGCAGGCCGAGCACCACGTCGGCGTCGGTGACGGTGGGCTCGGTGCCGCCACGCGCGTAGCACGCCGGTCCCGGTTCGGCCCCCGCCGACTCGGGACCGACCTTGAGGAGCCCCAGGTCGTCGACACGGGCGATGCTGCCGCCGCCGGCGCCGATCTCGACGAGGTCGACCGACGGCACCAGGGCCGGGAAGCCGGAGCCCTTCTTGAAGCGGTAGACGCGGGCCACCTCGAAGTCGGTGGCCAGCTCGGGCTCGGCGTGCTCGATGAGGCACGACTTGGCCGTGGTGCCGCCCATGTCGAAGCACAGGAGCCGGTCGAGGTCGAGCCGGGCCGCGTGCCACGCCCCCGCCAGCGCACCGGCGGCCGGGCCCGACTCGACCATGCGGATCGGCAGCCGGGCCGCCACCTCCGCCGGCACGACACCGCCGTTCGACAACATGATCAGCAGCCGGCCGCCGAAGCTTTGGTCGGTGAGCCACCGTTGGAACTCCTCGAGGTAGGCGCCGACGACGGGCATCGTGACGGCGTTGCACGTTGTGGTGACCATGCGCGGGTACTCGCGGATCTGCGGGGCGACTTCGTTGGATGCGCACACCGCCACGTTGAGCCGCTTGGCCAGCTGCTCGGCGACGAGGCGCTCGTTGGCCGGGTTGGCGTAGGCGTGGAGGAAGCAGATCGCCACCGCGTCGACCCCCGCCGTCGCCAGTACGTCGGCCAGCCGGTCGACCTCGGCCGGGTCGGGCGCCCGCAGCACGACGCCCTCGGCCGTGGTGCGCTCGTCGAGCTCGTAGGTGAGCGCCCGCGGGATGGGCGGATCGGGGAACTCGATCTGGAGGTCGTACATGTCGTAGCGGTGCTCGTTGCGGATGAGCAGTGTGTCGGCGAACCCTGCGTTCGTGACGAGCGCGGCGCGCGCCGTCTTGCCCTCGATCAGCGCGTTGGTGACGAGCGTCGTGGCGTGCACGACCGGGGCCTGCACGTCGGCGGGCGCGATGCCGGCTTTGGCCAGCACCTGCAACACGCCCCTGCGGACGGCGTCGAGCGGTTGGGCCGGCGTGGTCAGCGTCTTGTCGACGACCACCGTGCCCGACGCCCCGTCGAGCAGCACGACGTCGGTGAACGTCCCGCCGATGTCGACCGCGAGACGCCAGTCACTCATACTCGACCTCAGCCATCGCGGTACTCGGCGCGGACGGGACTGAAGATGTCGACGATCCACACCTCGCCGTGGGTGGGGTCGCCGATGAAGTGGCTGTCGCCGTGGGCCAGGTTCTTCGGCGCGTAGTAGACGTCGCCCGGGCCGAGCAGCTCGCGCTGGTCGGACCCGAGCCGGAAGTCGAGCTGGCCGGCCACGATGAGGCCGAACTGCTCGTTGTCGGGATGGCCGGCGTACGGCGTCGGCCCGACACCGTCCTTGATGCGCCAGAAGCAGAGGCTCAGGTTGTCGCCGTTGTAGATCCGCCGCAGCATGCCGGGACTGGACTCCCGGAAGGCGTTGTCGTCGAACTTCCACACGTTGGGGTTGGCGCTCATGACATCCTCGAAATCATCTGGTCTTCGACCTGTTCCAGGTGGCCTTCCGCCACCACCATCACCTCGGCCCACTCCCCCGCGGCGATGGCCGCGGCGATACGCCGATGGGCCGCGATCGACGAACGGATCACGTCCCGCACGACCCGCCGGTTGGTGCGCGCCGAGAGCAGCTCGTCGAAGTCGGCCGACGCGAACAACGACTCCATCACCTTGCCGTACAGCTCGGCGAGGGTGGCGTTGCCGCACGCCCGGGCCACGGCCGAGTGGAAGGCGCGGTCGAGGCGACGGAAGTCGTCGAGTGGCATTCCCGAGTGGAAGGTGGCGGCCATGCGCACCAGTTCCTCCCGCTGCTCGGGCGTGGCCCGGCTGGCCGCCAGGCGGGCGATCGGGATCTCCACCACCTGGCGCACCTCGAACAGCTCCCGCACGCGCTGCTTGCGGCCGTCGGTGACATCGAGCTGCAGGTTGGGGAGACGTTCGGCGACGTAGCACCGGTTGCCGCGCCGCTCGAGCAGCCCGATCGTGACGAGGCCCTGGATGGCCTCGCGCACCGAAGTGCGGGCCACGGCGAACTGTTCGCACAGGTCGCGCTCGGATGGCAGCTGGCTGCCCGGGCGCAGGTCGCCCGTCTCGATGCGCTCCGCGATCGCCTCGCGCACCTCCTCGGCGACGGTGCGCCGCTCGACGGGATCGAACCGGACGACTGTCACGTCGGCTGCGGCCCGACGGCGGCGAAGCGGCGCCGCTCGGCGTCGATGTTCAGCGGACGGATGATCGCTTCGTGCTCCTCGTCGCCCCACAGCTCGGGCGGGACGAGCCACATGACCTCGAACTCGAGCCCGTCGGGGTCCTTGGCGTACAGGCTCTTGTTGGGGCCGTGGTCACTGGAGCCCACGAGGGCGCCGGCGGCGTCGAGCCGATCGCGCATGGCCGCCAGCTCCTCGAGCGAACCGACCTCCCAGGCGATGTGGTACAGCCCGACGGTGCGGCTGCCGGCCTGCGACGGGGCCGCTTCGGCGCCGATGGTGAAGAAGGCGATGTCGTGGTGGTTGTCCGACTCGGGGGCCCGCATGAAGACGAAGAAGCCGGCCTCGTGCTCGATGACCGGCACGAACCCGAGCACGTCCCGGTAGAAGGCGGCGGTGCGGCGCGCGTCGCGCACGTACAGGACGGCATGGTTCATGCCCCGGATCCCCATCAGCCGACCCTCCCCTCGTCTCGCCGCCGCTCTGGACGGATGCTCAGTTGGTCAGATTGCCTACTGGTCAGACCGACAGACCGCACGGTAGCGTGCCGCCATGCACGGGTCAACGGAGGGGAAACGACCGTGATCACCGTGACGCCATCGGTCGAACTGCACGAGGAGCTCGAGCGGCGCGCCCTCGCCGGCGAAGGTTGGACCGCGCTCCTGCGGCGCCTGGCCGTTGCGACGGGCCGCGCGACACGGCTGATCGGGGTGCACGGCGGCGTGCTGGCGACGTCGCGCGACGGCGACGGTCCCGCCGTGAGCGTGCCGGCCTCGGGTCACCCGGCATCGGCCGGCACCGCCGGAGGCCTCGACGGGGTCGCTCTCGCCACCGCCGCCAACGCCGACGCGCCCGTCAGCGTGATGACCACCGACGGCACGTGGGTCCGAGCCCTCGCCATTCGCGCCGGGTCGCGCCGCGTCGGCGTCATCGCCGCCGATGAACCGCTCGGGCCGGAAAGCGACGAACTGCTCGTCGCCGCCTCGGTCCCGCTCGCCATCGAGGCCGTCCGGCGCGATGCGCAAGCGCGGGCACGCTGCGACGATGCCGGCGCGATCGTCGACGAGCTGCGCTACGGGTCCATCCGTCCCGCCTTCGAATTGGCGCGGGCCGCAGCCCGGTTCGGCATCGACGTCGACCAGCCCCACGCCGCCGCGGTGTTCAGCTACGACGGCCCGCACCAGCGCACGTGGGAGACGGCCCTGGCGTGGATCGAGATGCCTCTGAAGCAGGACGGGCGCCGGGGCTGGACCGTTCTCGGCGGTGACATCGGCGCCGAGCGGGGCCGCATCCGCACCCGGTTGACCGGCATGGTGGGCGACGGCGTCGTCCGGGCCGTCACCGGTTCCGCGGTGGTCGGCCTCACGGAGCTGGTGCGGTCGTTCCGCGAGGCCGAGATCGTGCTGGCGCTGGCCGGCGCCCACGATTCCCTGGACATCGGTGTTGAGTCGCTCGGCGTCGCCGGTCTGCTCCTCTCGCTCCCGCCGGCGCGTCTGCAGGACTACGTCGACCGCGAGCTCGCCGGCCTCGCCCACCGGCCCGAGCTGCTGGCGACACTGGCGGCGTGGCTCGACACGGGCGGCAGCCGGGTGGCGGTGGCGGAGCGCCTGGGGATCCACCGGAACTCGGTCGGCTACCGGATGGAGCGGGTGCGGTCGCTGCTCGGCGACCGGATCGTCACGCCGGCCTCGTGCACGGCACTGCATGTCGCCCTCGCCGCCGTCGACGTGCTCCGCGCCCAGGAGGGCGCCAACCGTGACTGACGTCGATCTGCTCGTAGCGGGGGGCGACATCGTCACCATGAACCCGGCGCGCGACGTGATCGTCGATGGCGCCGTCGCCGTCGAGGCCGGCCGCGTCGTCACCGTCGGCAAGGCGGCCGAGTTGCGCGCCCAGTGGCCCGACGCCGAGGTCCTCGACACCACGGGCTGCGTCGTCACCCCGGGCATGATCAACGCCCACGAACATCTCACCGGCGACCCGCTGGTGAAGAGCTGCATCCCGGACCTGCTGCCGCCGGGTGCGTCGATCTTCCAGTGGTCGGTGCCGCTGCACGGCGCCCACACGCCCGACGACGACGAGGTGTCGGCCACGCTGGCCGCGGTGGAGAGCCTCCGGTACGGCACCACCACGGTCGTCGAAGCGGGCACCGTCGCCAACCCCGACCGCGTGGCCAAGGCCATGGAAACGGTCGGCATCCGCGGCACCGTCGGCACGTGGGGCTGGGACATCGAAGTCGGTCCGTTCACGGCGCCCGCGGCCGAGGTGCTCGAGCGCCAGGAGGCGGTGGTGGCCGGCCACCCCCGGGGCGGGCTGGTCGAGGGCTGGGTGACCCTCGTGGGCCACGACCTGGCGTCCGATGAGCTGCTGGCCGGCGCCGCCGACCTGGCCCGCCGCCTCGGTACGGGCCTCACGATGCACATGTCTCCGACGTCGTCCGACCCGGAGGCGTACCTGGCGCGCACCGGGCGCCGGCCGATCGTGCACCTGGGCGACCTCGGCGTGCTCGGTCCCCATCTGCTCCTCGCTCACGGGGTCTGGCTCGACGACGACGAGGTCGAGGCGATCCTGGCGTCGCGCTCGGCCGTCGCCTACTGCCCGTGGGCGTATCTCCGTCTCGGACAGGGCGTGAGCCGCGCCGGCCGCCATGGCGAGCTGGTCGAGCGGGGCGGCCGGGTGGCCCTCGGCTGCGACGCCAGCAACGCCGGCGACATGGCCGACATCCTGCGCACCGCCGCCCTCGCCGCCGGCCTGGCGCGCGACACGCGCATCGACCCGGAGCGCTTCGGCGCCGACACCGCCTTCGCCCTCGCCACCGTCGCCGGCGCCGAGGCCATCGGGATGGCCGATCGCATCGGCTCGCTGGAGCCGGGGAAGGCCGCCGACCTCGTCGTGCACGACGGCGCCTCGCTCCCGTGGACACCGCCCGGTGATCCCACCCTCAACCTGGTGTGGGGCACCGACGGCCGCTCGGTGCGCGACGTCGTGGTCGACGGCCGCGTCGTCGTGCGCGATGGTCGATGCACCACTGTCGACGAGGACGAGCTGCGCCGCACGGCTCGAGAGGTGCAGCGCGCCTTGTTGGCGCGCGCCGGGATAGAGGTACCGCACTCATGGAAGCACTCCTGAAAGGGGCGCAATTGTGTTGACCCATCCTCGCTGGACCCACATCGCCCTGCCGTCGAGCGACCTCGACGCGTCGATCGCGTGGTATGAGGAGTTCACGCCCCTCGTCCTCCTCGACCGGCGTGAGGACGACGACGGCCAGAGCGCCTGGCTGAGCCACGCCAAGCAGGTCGAGAACCCCTTCGTCCTCGTGCTGGTGATGTTCTGGCGCGACAAGGGCAAGCGCCAGCCGATCATGGCGCCGTTCGCCCACATCGGCATCGAGATGCCCGAGCGCGGCGACGTCGACGCCATGGCGGAGCGGGCCCGGGCCGCGGGCTGCCTGTCGTGGGAGCCCACCGACATGCCGCCACCGATCGGGTACATCTGCGCCATCACCGACCCCGACGGCAACGTCATCGAGATCTCCCACAACCAGGGCGTGTACGCCAAGGTGGAGGAAGTCTGGGGCGGATCCTGACCTTCCTACCCGCCGAAGTCGCGCTTGCGGATCACGCAGTGGACGCCCTTCACGCTGTCGACCACCTGGCTGATCTCGAAGTCGGCGGCGGCGCTCAGGTAGGCGAGGGCCACGGCGCGGGGCATGCCCTGGGTCTCGTGCAGGAAGGCGATGGCCGCCCGCACCGCCTTGCACATGGCCTCGTTGAGGTCGCGGTCGAGACCCACCGGCACCCACGCCTCGTCCGTCTCCACGAACGGATGGTCGAGCAGGCCTACCGCTTTGGTGGCGGCCGGACCACGCAACAGCGTGAACCGGAACGTGCCGCGCAGACTCGCCTCCATGGCGGTGAGGGCGACCTCGCCGTCGCCCTGGGCGTAGTGCGGATCGCCCACGTGGAACAGGGCCTCGTCCACCTGCACGGGCAGGTACAGCGAGGCGCCGACGTTCAACAGGTTCACGTCGATGTTGCCGCCGTGGGGTCCCGGCGGCACCGAGTGCACCTTCTCCGTCGTGGCCGGGGCCACACCCATCACGCCCATGAACGGCGCCAGGGGGAAACGCACGACTCGGCCGTCGCCGTACGGCAGGACGCCCATGAGCGTGCCGCCCCGCTGCTCCACCGTCGTGAACAGCATCACGCTGCCGTACTCGTCGGGCCGATCGACGCACGCGGCCGCCGTGCGGGCCGGCCCCTCCGGGAACTCACCGGGCAGGGCGCCGAGGCCGTGGCGGTTGGAGATCACGCCGTACGGCGTGCGCAGGGCCAGGTCGAGCACCTCGACCTTCAGGATGTCGCCCGGCCGCGCCCCCCGCACGGCGATCGGGCCCGTGACGACGTGGGGGCCGTCGACGTCGAAGTCGTGCTCGACGCCCGACGCCGCCAAGTCGACGGCATCAGCCAGGACGCCGTCGGGCTTCACGCCGTGGCCGCCGAAGTAGGCCGTCGGATTGCGCCCCTGGTCCTCGAGCACGCCCTCGTGCGACAAGGTGTCGACGGTGACGGCGTCGCCCGGGTTCACCGTGAGAACGGGCTGGGCGGCGGCATTCGGCAGGTACCCCCACGACACCGTCTCGGGGGTGCTACGCAGGTAGTGCCGACCCGGAATGGCGCCGTCATCGGGTTGCAGGAGCAGCATGG
>DASXAI010000035.1:0-15395 GCA_036406775.1 Acidimicrobiales bacterium | reverse complement strand
TGACGGGCAACGACCCAGACCCGATCCAGCGCCTGTTCTACGCCGCCAGCGTGATCCACTGCCTCCCGGTGGGCCGCAGCGAGGACGACTCGGCCGCGACCGGCACCGTGTTGCGCACCGCGCTGCTCGAGCGGTATGCCGAGGAGGCCGGCTTCTCCTCCGTCGAGGTGCTGCCCATCGTGCACGACATGTTCCGCTTCTACCGGCTGCACGCCTGACCGCCCCTTTCCGCCCCTCTCCGTCGATGTGACGGAAATCGACGACAGTTGTCGAAAAGCGTCACATCGGCGGGGGACGGGTCGCCCTCGGGCGGCCCGTAGTGTTCGCGCCGCATGAGCGCCACGCCCATCGGCGACCACGCCCTGATTTCCGACTGCTGCTCGGTCGCCCTGGTCGACAGGGCCGGTTCTGTCGAGTGGCTGTGCTGGCCCCGGCTCGACTGGCCATCGACATTCGCCCGCTTGCTCGACCCGACGGCCGGACACTGGTCGATCGCGCCGCTCGCCGACGCCGCCGTCACCCGCCGCTACCTCGAACGGTCGATGGTGTTGGAAACGACGTTCACCACGGCGACGGGCACGGTGGTGATGACCGACGCCCTCGTGACGGCACCGGGGGAGCGCGGCCACGAGCTCGGCAACCGTTCGCCCGGACTGCTGGTGCGGCGCGTGACGGCCACGAGCGGATCGGTGGAGCTCGGCGTCGATCTGGCACCCCGACCGGAGTACGGCCTCGTCACGCCGGTAGCAACCGCGGTCGCGGGTGGGATCCGCTTCCGCGGCGGTCCCGACGTCCTCGTGCTGTCGTCACCGGTGGCCCTCGCCTTCGGCGACGGTCGCGCCATCGGCCTGTTCACGCTGGAGGAAGGCCAGACGGTGTGTTTCGGTCTCCATCACCGGCGGAGCGACGAGCCGGCACCACGCGTGTGGGGCCAAGACGAACTGAACCGACGACTGGACGGCACGGTCGCCGCCTGGCGGTCGTGGTCGCGGCTGCACCAGCGGTACCAGGGCCCCTGGCGCGAACTCGTCCATCACAGTGGTTGCGTGCTGCAGGCCCTCCGGGTGACGCGGACGGGTGCCATCGCCGCCGCCGCCACCACCTCCCTGCCCGAGTCGGTCGGCGGCGCCCGCAACTGGGACTACCGGTACGCGTGGGTGCGCGATGCCAGCTTCACGCTCGATGCCCTGTGGGTCGCGGCGTGCCCCGACGAGGCCGAGGCCTTTTTCGACTACATGGCGACATCGGCGTCGGCCCAGCTCCAACGCGGTGGCGAACTACAGATCATGTTCGGTGTCGGGGGCGAACACGACCTGAGCGAGCGGGAGCTACCGCATCTCGCCGGTTGGCGCGACAGCCGGCCTGTGCGCGTGGGCAACGGCGCGTGGAACCAGCGGCAGCTCGACGTGTACGGCGAGCTGCTGAACGCGGCGGCGCGCCTGCCAGACGCCGTCGAGCGCACCGACGACGAGACCAAGCGCTTCTTCGTCGATCTGGCCGACGCCGCGGCGGCGCGGTGGATGGAGCGGGACCAGGGCATCTGGGAGGTTCGCGCCGAACCGCAGCACTTCCTGTACTCGAAGCTCATGTGCTGGGTCGCCGTCGACCGCGCCATTGCCCTCGCCGACGTGCTCGGCGCGGCCGACCGGACCGACGGCTGGAAGCAGGTCCAAGAGCAGATCGCGGATGCCATCGTCAGTCGCGGTTGGAGCGAGACGGCACGGGCCTTCGCCCAGGCGTTCGACTCGGACGCGCTCGACGCGTCGGTGTTGATGATGCCGATCGTCGGGTTCATCGATCCTCGCGACCCGCGCATGCTGGCGACGCTCGACGCCATCGAAGCGCGCCTCACCGATTCGCACGGCCTTGTCTACCGCTACCTCGCCCCGGACGGCCTCCAGGGTGACGAGGGCACGTTCCTGCTGTGCACGTTCTGGCTGGCCCACGCCCGGGCGTTGGCCGGCGAGGTGGAGAAGGCCACGGCTGTGTTCGAGCGGGCGGCGGCGTACGTCAACGACGTCGGCCTGCTCGCCGAGGAGGTCGACCCGGCGACGGGGGAGTTGCTCGGCAACTTCCCGCAGGCGTTCAGCCACATCGGGCTCGTCAACGCGGCGTGGGCGATCAGCCAGGCCGAGGAGGGCCGTGCCTGACGCCCGGCTCCTGGCGGTGAACGTGGGGCTCCCGGCGGACGTCTCGTGGCGCGGCCGCACTGTCCACACGGGCATCTGGAAGCGGCCCCTGGAGGGCCCCGCCTTCGTACGCCGGCTCAACATCGACGGGGACGGCCAGGGCGATCTCGCCGGGCATGGCGGTGAGCACCGCGCCGTGTTCGTGTACCAGATCGACTCGTATCGGTACTGGGAACGCCAACTCGGTCGGGCCGACTTCACCTACGGGCAGTTCGGCGAGAACTTCACCGTCGAGGGTCTCGCCGACGACGAGGTGCGCATCGGCGATCGGTACCAGATCGGTGACGCCGTGTTCGAGGTCTCGCAGCCGCGGGTGACCTGCTACCGGCTCGGCATCCGGATGGACGAGCCCCGCATGCCGGCGCTCGTCGTGTCGCATCGGCGTCCGGGGTTCTATTTCCGGGTACTGGCGGAGGGCAGCGTCGAGGCGGGGGCGCCGATCGTCAAGATCGCCTCCGGCCCGGAGCCGGTCACGGTGGCTGACGTCGACGGACTGCTGTACCTGCCGGGCCACCGCCGCGAAGGCATGGCGCAGGCGTTGCGCATCGACGCCCTCAGTCCCGGTTGGAAGGCGTCCCTGCGGGCGCTGCTCGATGAGCCGGGGGGCAGCGGGGGCAACGTCGGCCTCACCGCCGCCGCCGGCGCCCCGCCGCCAGCCTGGAGCGGCTTCCGACCGCTGCGTGTCACGGGCGTCGAAGCCGAGACGCCGTCGGTCCGGTCGTTCACGCTGGAGAGCACCGACGGGCCGCCCCTGCCCGCGGCTCGGCCGGGCCAGTACGTCCCGGTGCGGGTCCGCCTCGCCGATGGCGCCGCCGTGGTGCGGAACTACTCGCTGTCCGGCCCGCCCGGCGCCGCGTACCGCATCAGCGTCAAGCGCGAATCGCACGGGCAGGCGAGCCGCGCCCTCCACCGCGGCGTGGCCATCGGCGACGTGCTCGACGTGGGCGCGCCGCGTGGCACGTTCACGCTGGGGGACGGCGCAGGACCGGTCGTGCTCGTCTCCGCCGGTGTCGGGGTGACGCCGGTGCTCGCCATGTTGTACGCCCTCGCCGGCGTTCGGTCGACGCGGCCGGTGTGGTGGCTGCACGGTGCCCGCAGCCGCGCCGAGCATGCCTTCGCGGCCGAAGCGGCTCGTTTGCTCGACGGCCTCCCCGGTGCCCGGTTCCACGTCTGCTACAGCCGGCCGGACGCGGGCGACCTGGACGCCGCGGGCGTGTCGGCGGGACGGCTGTCGCCTGAGCTCCTCGGTGGACTGGGGTTGCCCGTCGAGGCCGACGTCTACCTCTGCGGCCCGGAGTTGTTCATGGCCGAGATCGCGGGCGCCTTCGCGGCGTCCGGCGTCGCGTCGTCGCGCCTCCACACCGAGCACTTCGGCGCCCTGGCGGCGGTGACGCCTGGCGTCATGGCGCAGCCGACCGGGGCGCCCGGACAGCCCGACGGGCCGCCGGGGACCGGCCCGCTGGTCACCTTCGCCCGTACCGGACTGACGGCGCCGTGGGACGCGCGCTACGCCAGCCTGCTCGAGTTGGCCGAGGCGTGCCGGGTGCCGGTCCAGTGGGCGTGCCGCACCGGCGTCTGCCACACCTGCGAGACGGGGCTCGTGGCCGGTGACGTCGACTACGAGCCCGAGCCGGTCGAGCCACCGGCCGCCGGCAACGTGCTCGTGTGCTGCGCCCGGCCGGTCGACGAGGTCGTGGTGGAACTCTGACCCGGGCGGGTAGTGATAGGGCATGACCGACGAGCTGGAGCTGGGGCCGGTGGTGCGGCTGGGCCGAGCCGAGGTGCGGGTCGGAACGTGCTCGTGGACCGACAAGACCCTGCTGAACGACACCACGTGGTACCCGAAGAAGTCGATGTCGGCGGCCGAGCGGCTCGCCTACTACGCCGCCCGGTTCCCGGCGGTGGAGGCCGACAGCACCTACTACCGGCCCCCGTCGGAGCAGCTGACGAGCGGGTGGGCCGAGCGCACACCGCCGGGCTTTCGCATGAACGTCAAGGCGTACTCGCTGATGACGGGCCACCCCACGAAGCCCGACACGCTGTGGCCTGACATCCGCGACGGGCTGGCCCCCGACGCCGCCGAGAAGCGCAACGTCTATCCACACCACCTGCCGGCCGACGCGGTGGAGGAAGTGTGGCGGCGCTTCGCCGACTCGCTCACGCCGTTACTCGAGACGGGCCGGCTGGGTGCCGTCCTCCTGCAGTATCCGGTGTGGTTCACCCCCAAGCGCGACAACCGCCACGAGCTCTCGCTCGCTCGCCAGCGACTCGGCCAGATCCCGGTGTGCGTCGAGTTCCGTTCGCCTCGCTGGCTGGAGAAGGACGACGTCGATCGCACGCTGAAGTTCCTGTCGGACCACGACCTCGCCCTCGTGGTGGTGGACGCGCCCAAGGTCAGCGGGCTCCGGCCCGTGGCGGCGGCCACCACCGATCTCGCCGTCGTTCGCTTCCACGGGCGCGCCGACCACACGTGGAAGGCGAACACCACCACCGCTGCCGAACGCTTCAAGTACCTCTACGACCGGCGCCAGCTGCGCTCGTGGGTCGGCCGTATCGAGGAGCTCGCCGACCAGGCCCGCGAGGTCCACGTCCTGATGAACAACTGCTACCAGGACTACGGCGTCCACAACGCCGCCGACATGATCGACATCCTCGAGCAGGCCGCCACGCGTTCTGGTGCGCGTTAAGCGTCGTAGAGGTCGCGAAAACGCGTCAGAACGGAGAGGCGGCGCTCAGTTCCTCGCTGACGTGGCGGCGTTGATGGCCCGCCACACCCGCTCGGGCGTCGCCGGCATGGGCAGGTGCCGCACGCCGAGGTGCGACAGCGCGTCGACGACGGCGTTGTGGACCGCCGGCGTGGAGCCGATCGACCCCGACTCGCCGATGCCCTTGACGCCCAGCTCGTTGCGGGGCGACGGCGTCTCGACGTGGATCGTCTCGAAGCTCGGCAGCTCAGGCGCGCTGATGAAGGCGTAGTCGGCGAAGTTCGCGGTCAGTGGATTGCCGTCCTCGTCGAAGACGACCTCCTCCATGAGCGCCTGCGCCGCCCCCTGGGCCACACCGCCGTGGACCTGGCCCTCGGCGATGAGCGGATTCAGGATGCGTCCGGCGTCGTCGGCGGCGACGAACCGCACGAGCTCGACCTTTCCCGTCTCCCTGTCGATCTCGACCACAGCGAGGTGACAGCCCGACGGGAACGTGCCGCCGTGCTGGGTGAAGTCGCCTTCGCCCGAAAGCTCCTCGCCGTCGGCGGCGGCCAGGGCCACGACGTCGGCCCACGTCCGCCCGACGGCCGGCGTGCCGGCGACGTGGAAGCGTCCCGCCTCGGTGTCGAGGACGATGTCGGCCACGTCCGCCTCCAGCAGCCGCGCCGCGAGTTCGCGCCCCCGCTCGGCCACGGCTCCGGCCGCCTGCCAGATGTTGTTGCCGCTGATCTGGGCGGTACGGGAGCCGCCGGTGATGCCGCCGCTCGGGACGAGATCGGTGTCGCCGTGCACCACCTCGACGGCGTCGATCGCCACCCCCAAGCGATCGGCCACCACCATCGCCCACGTGGTGTCGTGACCCTGGCCCTGAGGCGCCGAGCCGCTGACGACCCGCACGCGTCCGTCGTCGAGCATCGTCACCCGGGCGTACTCGGTGCCGCCTTCCAGCGACGTGACCTCGACGTAGACGGCGAGGCCGAGCCCGAGCAACCGCCGCTCACCGGCCTCGCGGCGGCGCCGCTGCTCGGCCCGCAACGCGTCGTAGTCGGCGTGGGCCAGCACGAGGTCGAGGCCGTGCGCGTAACGCCCGGAGTCGTACACCGTCCCCGTACGGGTGGTGAAGGGGAAGGCCTCGGGCGCCACGACGTTGCGGCGACGGACCTCGGCGGGGTCCATGCCGATCTCCTGGGCGAACAGGTCCATGGCCCGCTCGATGGCGAAGGCGGCCTCGGGGCGGCCGGCGCCCCGGTAGGCACCAGTCGGCACGGTGTTGGTGAGCACCGAGCGGGAGATGCACTGGGCCTGCGGGATGTCGTAGGTGCCGGTGAGCATCATGCGCGTCAGGTTGGGCAGGAAGGTGGCGATGCGCGGATACGCACCGGAGTCCTGCAGGATCGTGAGGCGATAGGCGAGAACCCGACCGTCGCGGCGCCCGCCGATCTCGATGTCCTGGCGCTGGGCGCGGCCATGGGGGATGCCGAGCATGCTCTCCGAACGGGTCTCGACCCACCGCACCGGCCGGCCCACGAGGCGGGCCAGCCAGGGGCACAGGAGCTCCTCGGGCGAGTGCAGCTTGGCCCCGAACCCGCCGCCGACATCGGGCACGACGACGCGGACCTGAGCCGGCTCGAGGCCGTACACGTTGGCCAGCAGGTCGCGCAGCGGATGGGCGCCCTGGCTCGCGGCCCAGTACGTGAGCCGCCCGTCGCCGTCCCAACGGGCGGCGGTGGCCCGGACCTCGAGGGGCGACGGGGCGACCCGCTGGTTGGTGAGCGTCTCGCGCACCACGACCTCGCACTCGCTCCAGTCGATCTGCGTGCCGTCGTCGGGGATCGCCGCGCTCTCGTTCGTGCCGGTCTCGGGGAACAGCAGCACCTCGCCGCTCAGGGCGGCATCGGGATCGACCACGACAGGCAGCGGCTCGTAGTCGACCAGTACCAGGTCGGCGGCGTCGGCGCCCTGGGCCCGCTCCTCCGTGACGATGGCGACGATGGGCTCGCCGACGTAGCGCACCACGTCCGTGGCGAGGAACGGACGGGGCATCGTGGCCGGCAGGAACGGGAAATCGAGGGGATACGGCGGGAGCTGGAGATCGGCTCCCGTGACCACGGCCAGCACGCCAGGAGCCTCGCGGGCGTCGGAGACGTCGATGCCCGTGATGCGGGCATGGGCCATGGGGGACCGGACGTACGTGACGTGGGCGGCGCCGTCGAGCGGCACGTCGCTGACGTAGGTGCCCCCGACGGTGAGGAGGCGCGGGTCCTCGGTGCGGACCACCCGGTTGCCAAGGATGCTCATCGCCCGGCGAATGTATCGGGGCGATCCCGCGTCACGCGATCTCGGCGCCCACCCAGGCGGCCAGACCGGCGCACGCCGCCTCGATCAGGTCGAGGGCGTGCTCGAAGTCGTGGTCGGTGCCGTAGTACGGATCGGGCACGGCCAGATCGCCGTCGGTCTGCGGATCGAACGAGCGCAGCAGGCGGATCTTGGCGGCGGCGTCGGCGTCGGGCGCCAGCCGGTGGAGATCACGGGCGTTGTCCTCGTCGAGGGCGATGATGAGGTCCTGCCGATCGAAGTCGGCCCGCTGGAACTGCCGGGCCCGGTGGACGGTGTGGTAGCCGCGGCGCTGGAGGGCGGTGACGGCCCGCCGGTCGGCGCCGCTGCCGATGTGCCAGCCGCCGATCCCCGCGCTCTCGACCTCCACCTGGGCACTGAGCCCGGCTTCGGCCAAGCGGCGGGTGAGCACCGACTCCGCCATCGGTGAACGGCAGATGTTGCCCAGGCACACGAATGTGACGCGGTACGGCGCGTTCACGGCCGCTCCGCCGTCGCCTCGATGGTGACGCCGCCGCGGGGTCGCTGCGTGAGGGTGACGGTGACTCGCCTCGGTTGCGCCGCCGCCGCGATCTCGTCGGCGATCTCCACGGCGAGGGCCTCGGCGAAGATGGGCCGGTCACGGAACGACCACAGGTACAGCTTGAGTGACTTCGACTCGACGCACAGTTCGGCCGGCTCGTAGTCGATCACGACGCTCGACAGGTCCGGTTGTCGGGTCACGGGACAGAGGGACGCCAGCTCGTCGGTGGTGAACCGGATGCGAGTGCAGCCAGACGGCGTGGCGAAGCACTCGACGTGGGCGATCGGCTCGCGCACGGCTCGCCCGAGCACGGTGAGGTGGTCGGTGCGGATGTCGGTGCGCCGACCCGGGTCGGGTTCGCTCATGGTGAGGCGAGGACCGGAGCGGGCGCCGGGAGGAACCGGCCGACGAGCGGCAGCTCCCAGAACTGCTCCGCGCCGGCCACGGCGAAGCCCACGGCCACCAGGTGCTCGGGCGAGTCGTAGGCGAGGTAGCGGCGGCGCCACGCCGGCTGGAACTTGGCGTTGTAACGCCAGAGCGACTCGATCTGCATCGAGTCGGACAGGTGCTGCACGACGCGCTTCTCGACGCGCCGTCCCATCGAGTCACCCATCTCGCCCGCCAACACGGCGCGCATCGTGGCGAAGTTCAGCGACAGGCCACGGTGGCCCTCGGCTCGCAGCCGTTCGATCGTGCGCACCACCACGAAGTCCGTGAGGCCGTTGGGGTGCTCGCCTTCGCTGCGGCGCATCAGGTCGAGGGAGAAGCCACCGATGTCGGCCGCCGGCACGTATTGGCAGAACGCCGCCGGCTCCCCCTCCGGGCCACGGCACACGGCCAGCAGCAGGCCGGTGTCGCGCCGGTCGAACACGCGTGAGAGCGTCATCGAGAAGCCCCGCTCGACCTGGCCGCGCCGGCTCTCGCCCATCAGGCGGTGGAGTTGCTCGGCGAGGACGGGGTCGATCGAGGCGGGGTCGTGGAACTCGATGGTGTAGCCGTACTTGGCGACGCGGTTGACGGCCTGGCGGAGACCCTTCATGGCGCCGCCGTCGAGCGAGAAGGTCCCGACGTCGACGATGGCCTCGTCCCCGATGTACCGGTCGGCCATGCCGCTGGCCCGGTACGTCGGGAGCCAGGCCTCGCTCGCGCCCAGGACCGCGACGCTCCACCCTTGGCCGGTGACGTGGTCGCGGAAGGCCGACCACGCCGTCTCCCGTTCGGAGGCAGGTCCGATGGGATCGGGCGAGACCAGGCACACGCCGTTGCGGGTGGCGTAGGAGATGAGGGTGTCGCCGACGCGGACGTGGTGCTTGTCGTCGCGCAGGGCGAAGTACGAGAGCGTGTCGCCGCCGTGGCGTGCCACGAGGTCGCGGGCGTCGGCGAAGGTGATGCCGACGCTGCCACCGCCGTGACCCAGCACCGGACGGACGAGGAGCCAGCCGAACGACACGGCCAGGCCGATCGTCACGGCCGCCAGCGTGAGCGTGATGGTGGTGTCGAAACGGCCGCCGCCGAGGGACATGTCGGTGTTGCCGATCAGGCGGCCCGTCACCGCGGCAACGGCATCGGGCCAGCTCGTGCGGTGCCGGGAGATCTGCACGCCGATGGTGCCGGCGACGATGGCGACGAGCGCACCCAGCAGGATGGTGGTGGTGCCCCGCCGCAGCGATGGCCGGTCGGTGGGGGCGCGGAAGTGGCGGCCGTTCACGGCGAGGAACCCCACGGCGGCCAGCGCCAGCGTGGCCTCCTCGACGTCGAAGCCCTTGAGGACGTGGGCGGCCGCCGACAACGTGAGCACGAGCAGCGCCGCCGCCCACGCCCAGCGCTGCCCCCGTCGCACGCCCCGCGCCAGTTGGAGCAAGGCGATGCCAGTGACGGCGGTGAAGGCGGTCGCCGCCTCGTGCAACGCCAGCGGGTAGTCGCCCGAAAGGGCCTGCAGCCGGTGCCGGAACGGCGGCGTCAGCGCCGAGGCCAGGTTGACGACGGCTGCTACCAGCAGGAGGGCGCCGGCGATGCGCCGTACCCGCACCGCCCGCCCCGTCGCCTGCCCGCGCACGCTGCGACGCTACTTGGGCGCCGACCGCGGCGCCCGCCGGTGAAGCGGGGCGGAACCCTGACGCCGAGGTGACGCTTTTCGACAACTGTTGTCGGTTTCCGTCACCTCGGCGAGTGTCGTGGCTAGGGTCGGCGTCCGGATGGAGGAGCCGGTCGGCCGGGTCTTGGGGAGCGAGGACGCCACCCCGATGGTCTTCCGCGTGGGTGTCGGTCCCGGCGGATGGCTGCAACTCGACGACGTGGTGGTCACTGAGCGCACCGTCCCCGGCGTGGGCCAGGTCGCGCTGTCGGGCCTCGTCACCGAGATCCGCGCCGTGCACGAAGGCGCTCGCTTCGGATCCGACGTCTTCCTGATCGCCGACGGTGTGCTGCCGGCGCAGGTCTTCGAGACGGCGGAGGTGATGACCACTCGACTCGAGCCCGAGCTGTACGTGCCGCCCTTGCCGGGGACAGCGGTGCGGCGCGCCACGGGCGCCGAGCGCGACACGGCGCTGTTCTTCGACCGGATGGCGGCCCGGCTGCCGATCGGGCTCGGCCGTGACGGCGAGCCGCTCTACGCCAACCTCGAGTTCCTCGACGGCACCCGCGGCGCCCACGTCAACATCTCGGGCATCAGCGGCGTGGCCACCAAGACGAGCTACGCCACGTTCCTGCTCTACAGCCTCTTCGCCTCGGGCGTTCTCGGCGCCGAGGCCGTGAACACCAAGGCGCTGGTCTTCAACGTGAAGGGCGAGGACCTGCTCTTCCTCGACCAACCGAACCGCCGGCTCACCGAAGAGGACAGGGAGCGCTACGCCAAGCTCGGCCTGCCGGCGACGCCGTTCCCGAGCGTCGCCGTCTACGCGCCGCCGCGCCGCCAGGATCCCAACGCCGGCCCTGACGTCACCAGCCGGGCCGGCGGCGTCCACGCGTTCTACTGGACGTTGGAGGACTTCTGCGCCGGGCAGCTGTTGCCCTTCGTGTTCGCCGACGCCGAGGACGAGCGCCAGCAGTACACGATGGTGGTGCACCACCTCACGGCCAAGCTGGCGCGCGACGGCAAGGCAGTGGGGGACGACGGCGTCTGGTCGATCGACGGCGAGGTGCTGCGGACGTACGAGGACCTCGTCGACTTCGTGGTCGAGCGCGTCAGCAACGACGAGACGGCGTACGAGTGGGCCGGGCGCGCCGTCGGTATGGGCACGATCAACGCCTTCGTGCGGCGCCTGCTGTCGTCACGGGCCCGGCTGGCGCCCTTGGTGCGGGCTGACGTTGCGCGCCGTCCTCACCATGCCATCACGACCTCCGACGCCCAGGTCACCGTCGTCGATCTCCACAACTTGCACGACCGCGCCCAACGGTTCGTCGTCGGCGTGACGCTGCAGCGCGCCTTCGAGGACAAGGAGCGCCGCGGCTCGCCCCGCCCGCTGACGTTCGTGGTGCTCGACGAGCTGAACAAGTACGCGCCCCGCGAAGGCACGTCGCCGATCAAGGAGATCCTGCTCGACGTGGCCGAGCGGGGCCGCAGCCTCGGGATGATCCTCGTTGGCGCCCAGCAGACGGCGAGCGAGGTGGAGCGGCGCATCATCGCCAACTCGGCGCTCCGGGTGGCGGGCCGGCTCGACGCCGCCGAGGCCAACCGGCCCGACTACGGCTTCCTTCCCGACGCCCATCGGCGGCGAGCGACGATCGCCAAGCCGGGCACGATGTTCGTGAGCCAGCCCGAGATCCCGGTTCCGCTCGTGGCCGACTTCCCGTTCCCGGCGTGGGCCACCCGGCCGTCCGAGACGTCGGCCGCCCTCACCCACGTCGAGCCGGCCCGCGACGCCGAGTTCGACGATCTGTGATGACTCGTGCCGACGTGTCGAGGGCGCAGCCGTCCTTCTCGGCGTCGTTCGCGTCGAAAACGATGCTGATCCACACCGAGATGCTCGAGCACGCCGAGATTCCGGTCTCCGCGGCCGCGATGTGGGCGACGCCAGGGGACTAGCGGCGCGTCATGCGGATCCTCCACACCGCCGACTGGCACCTCGGCAAGGTGTTGAAAGGTGTCGACCGGCTGCCCGAGCAGCGCGGCGTGATGGCCGAGATCGTCGCCGTGGCGGCGGCCGAGGGCGTCGACCTGGTCGTGGTGGCGGGCGACCTGTTCGAGTCGGGGGCGCCGTCTCCGGACGCGCAGCGCCTGGCGTGGGAAACGCTGCTCGCCCTACGAGCGCGCGGCGCTGACGTCGCCGTCATCGCCGGTAACCACGACAGTCCCGACGCCTTCGACGCCGTGCGGCCCGTGTTCGCGGCGGCGGGCGTCACGGTGCTCGGGCGCCCCGCCGTCCCTGCCGCCGGGGGCGTGGTGGAGCTCCGCACGGCGCGCACGGGCGAGGCGGTGCGGTTGGCGTTGCTGCCGTTCGTGTCACAGCGGGGCGTGGTGCGGGCCGGCGATCTGTTCGGCCTCGATGCCGCCGAGGCCACGGCCCGGTACGCCGAGCGGGTCGCTCGGCTCGTCGCCCGCCTGTGCGAGGACTTCAGGCCCGACGCCGTCAACGTCCTCGCCGGCCACGGCACGGTCACCGGCGCCCGCTTCGGTGGCGGCGAGCGCGAGGCCCAGAGCATCTTCGACTATCACCTGCCCGCCGACCTCTTCCCGGCGACGGCGTCATACGTCGCCCTCGGTCATCTGCACCGAACGCAGGAAGTGCCGGCCCGCAGTCCGGCGTGGTATGCCGGCGCGCCCATCGCCGTCGACTTCGGGGAAGAGACGGCCACCCCGGGCGTGCTCGTGATTGACGCCACGCCCGGGACGCCGGCCAAGGTGCGCGCTGTCCCGCTCACGTCGCCGCGACGGCTCCGGACGGTCACGGGCACCGTGGCCGAGGTGGCCGCCATGGCCGGCGACCTCGACGACGCCCTCGTGCGCGTCGTGGTCACCGAGCCGGCCCGAGCCGGCCTCGGCGACGAGGTGCGGACGGTGCTGCCCGGCGCCGTCGACATCAAGGTCGCGGCCCCCGAGCTCGAGCGACCCTTGCCCCGCGTCGACCGCGTCGGACGCCGGCCCGATCAGCTGTTCCACGCCTATCTCGCCGAGCGCGGCATCGACGACGCCCGGCTCGAAGCGCTGTTCGTCGACCTCTACGACGGCGCCGTGGGGACGACCTGATGCGACCGGTGCGGCTGCGGATGCGCGGGTTCGGTGCCTTCCGCGACGAGACCGACGTCGACTTCGCCGACACCGACGTCTTCGCGCTGGTCGGTGCCACCGGCTCCGGCAAGTCGACCGTGATCGACGCCGTCTGCTTCGCGCTGTACGGCAGCGTGCCCCGCCACGGCGAGCGGCTCGTCGAGCCCGTCGTGTCCGTGGGCGCCAACGAGGCTGCCGTCGAGCTCACCTTCGAGTCAGGCGACGACCGGTATCTCGTGGTCCGGGTCGTGCGGCGAACCGGTCGCGACGGCAAGGTCACGACCAAGGAGGCGCGCCTCGAACGGCTGCACGACGACGGTCACACCGAGGTCGTCGCCGGGGCGGCGCGAGAGCTGCTGCCCGCCGTCGAGTCGCTGCTCGGCCTCGGCTTCGGGCACTTCACGCGATGTGTGGTGCTGCCTCAGGGAGAGTTCGCTCGCTTCCTGCACGACAAGCCGGCCGACCGCCAGGAGCTCCTCGAACGCTTGCTCGGCCTCGACATCTACGACGTGCTGCTGAAGCAGACCAACCAGCGTGCCGCCGAGGCGAGAGTGAGCGCCGAGCTGGCGGCCCGGCAGCAGGCGGCCCTCCCGGCCGCCGACGACGAGACCCTGGCGGCCGCGGCGGCGCGGGCCGGTGCCCTCGGTGCGCTCCTCGACGACATGGCCGCCGCCGGCGACGAGCTCGATGGTCTCCAACAGGCCGCCACAGAGGCGCGCGAGCGGGCCGAGGCCGGACAGCGCCTGGCCGAGGCCCTCGGCACCGTGTCCGTCCCGTCCGCCGTCGCCGAACTGGGCGACCTCCTCGCTGACGCGCGGCGCGAGTTGACCGTCGCCGACGCCGCTCGAACTGAGGCGGCGGCGCGCCTGACGGCGGCGACTTCGGCGCTGGCGGCCTTCCCCGCGCTGGACGTGCTCGAAGCGGCGGCCCGCGCCCACGAACGCATCGGGCGGGGCCGCGAGGTACGCGCCGATCGTGAGCGCGAGCTCGACGGCGCCCGCGGCACGCACGCGGCGGCGACCGTCGCCGAGTCCGAGGCGGCGACGGCCGAGGCCGAGGCCCGTGACGTTCTCGACGACGCGCGCCGGGCCCACGCCGCGCACGACCTCGCGGCCCACTTGGTGGCGGGCGAGCTGTGCCCCGTGTGCGAGCAGCAGGTAGCGGCCCTGCCCAAGCGTCGGCGGCCGGCGGCCCTGGCCGCGGCCGAGCGCCACGCGGCGACCGCCACTGCGGCCCGGCAACGGGCAGCAGCCACGCTGGCGACCGCGCTCGACGCGGTCAACCAGGCGTCAGCCGAAGTGGCCAAGGTCGACGCCATCCTGGCCACCCTGGCCGACCAGATCGCGGCCCATCCCGACGCTGGCGCCCTGGCGGCGACGCTCGATGCCGTGCACGCCGCCGCCGCCACGGCGGAAGCAGCCCGCACCGACGACGACCAGGCGGCCAAGGACCTCGCCGCCGCGGGCGACGTCCTGGCCCGGTTCGAGACGGCGATGACGCAGGCCGCCGTGGCCTTCCACGCCCAGCGGGACGCCGTGGCCGCCGCCGCGCCACCTCCACCGGGACCGGACCTCGTGGAGAGCTGGCGGGAACTGGCGTCGTTCGCCGCCGCCGAGCGCAAGCGGGTGGCGCAGCGGAGCGCTGTCGACACGAAGGCCGCGGTGGCGGCGCGCACCGCCCATGACGCCGCCCTCGGCCGGCTCCTCGAGCGGACCGGCACCCTGGACGTCACGGCGGCGCCCCGGCTCGATGCCCTCACGACCGCGGTCGTCCGCGCCCACGAGCAGGCGGAGGTGGCGGTGCGTCAGCTCGAAGCCGCTCGGATCGATCGGGCGCGCCTCGGCGCAGACATCGCCGCGGCCGAAGCGCGCTACGCCGTCGCCCACGAGCTGGGCCGGCACCTGTCGTCGTCAGGCTTCCCTCGATGGCTCGTCACCGAGGCCCTCGACCTGCTCGTGGCCGATGCGTCGGCGCTGCTCCTCCGGCTGTCCGACGGCAAGTACTCGCTCGTCGCCGTCGACGACGGCCGCGACCTCGGCGTGGTCGACCACGCCAACGCCGACGAGGTGCGCCCGGTGCGCAGCCTGTCGGGAGGCGAGACGTTCCAGGCCTCGTTGGCCTTCGCGCTGGCGCTGTCGGACCACCTCGCTTCGCTCGCCGCGGGCGGGGGTGCCCGCCTCGACGCCATCTTCCTCGACGAAGGCTTCGGCACGCTCGACGCCGACAGCCTCGACACCGTGGCCGCCACCATCGAGGCGCTCGCCGGCGGCGGTCGCATGGTCGGCATCGTCACCCACGTCCGTGAGCTCGCTGAGCGGGTCCCGGTGCGATACGTCGTGACGAAGGGTGTTCGCACCGCGGCCGTCAGCCGCGTGGTGGCGTGATGCGTGTCGCGGTGGCACCGTGGGATCCGTCGTACGGCGCCGGCACCGAGATCG
>DASXAI010000034.1:0-8338 GCA_036406775.1 Acidimicrobiales bacterium | reverse complement strand
CGGCGCGCAGCTCGTTGAAGCGGGGCCGCCCCGCCTCCGACTCGGCCACCCACTCCTCGGCGAAGCGGCCGCTGGTGATCTCGTCGAGGATGCGCTTCATCTCGTCGCGAGTGGCCGACGTGATGATGCGGGGCCCGCGGGTGAGATCGCCGTACTCGGCCGTGTCGGAGATCGAGTACCGCATGCCCGCGATCCCTTCCTCGTACATGAGGTCGACGATGAGCTTCACTTCGTGCAGGCACTCGAAGTACGCCATCTCGGGCTGGTAGCCGGCGTCGACGAGCGTCTCGAAGCCGGCTTGCACGAGCGCCGTCAGGCCGCCGCACAGCACGACCTGCTCGCCGAACAGATCGGTCTCGGTCTCCTCCGCGAACGTCGTCTCGATCACGCCGGCGCGGGCGCTCCCGATGGCGTCGGCGTACGACAGCGCGATGTCGCGGGCCTTGCCGGTGGCGTCCTGGGCCACGGCGATCAGCGACGGCACGCCGCCTCCCTCCACGTACGTGCGCCGCACGAGATGGCCCGGGCCTTTCGGCGCCACCATGAACACGTCGACGCCCTCGGGCGGCGTGATGCGACCGAAGCGGATGTTGAAGCCGTGGGCGAAGGCAAGGGCGTCACCGGGCGACAGGTGAGACGCGATCTCGGCGTCGTAGACGCGCTTCTGCTCGGTGTCGGGCAGGAGGATCATGATGACGTCGGCTTCGGCTGCGGCCTCGGCCACGGGCAGGACCCGGAGCCCTTCGCCTTCGGCCTTGGCCTTCGACGACGAGCCCTCCCGCAGGCCGACACGAACGTCGACACCGGAGTCGCGCAGGTTCAGCGCGTGGGCGTGGCCCTGGGAGCCGTAGCCGATGATGGCGACCTTCCGGCCCTGGATCAGCGACCGGTCGGCGTCGGCCTCGTAGTAGACGGTGGCGGTCATCAGCTGGCCTTTCCCTTCACGGCGCGCAGGCGCCCACTCTCCCGTTCGAGCTTCGGCAGGGCCACCCGGCCCGTGCGCTGGAGCTCCACGATGCCATACGAGCGCAGGAGCTCCTCGAAGTCGTCGAGCTTGTCGGGCGTGCCGTCGAGCGACACGGTGAGCTGGTTGTTGCCGACGGCGAGGATCTTGCCCTCGAAGATCTGCACCAGCTCCACCACCTGGCCCCGGGTCTCGGGCTCGGCCTTCACGGTGGCGAGCAGCAGCTCGCGCTCGACCGACGTCCGCGGATCGAGCTCGGAGATCTTGACCACGTCGATGAGCTTGAACAGTTGCTTCACGATCTGCTCGAGGGTGGCCGATTCGACGTCGGCCACGATCGTGATGCGACTGAAGCGCTCGTTCTCGGTGGGCGCCACCGCCAGCGAGTAGATGTTGAAGCCGCGCCGGGCGAACAGGGACGCCACTCGGGCCAGCACGCCGGACCGGTTCTCGACCAGCACCGACAGGATGTGGTGACGCGTGGGTCCGCTCATCGCAGGAACTCCTTGCTCTGGCCGTCGGGCAGCACGATGTCGTCGTTCGACTGGCCCGCCGGCACCATCGGGAACACCTTCTCCCTGGCGTCGACCCGGAACTCGACGACGACAGGCCGGTCGTCGATCTCGTTGGCCTTGTCGATGGCGGGCTGCACCTCTTCCGGTGACTCGACCCGGATGCCGATGCAACCCATGGCCTCGGCCCACTGGACGTAGTCGGGGAGATCGGGCGACAGGTACACCTCGCTGTAGCGCTCGTCGTAGAACATCTCCTGCCACTGGCGCACCATGCCGAGATAGGAGTTGTTGAGGATGGCGACCTTGATCGGGATGCGCTCGGTCGAGGCCGTGACGAGCTCCTGGGCCGTCATCTGGAAGCAGCCATCGCCGTCGACGGCCCACACCGTGCGATCGGGCCGGCCCACCTTGGCGCCGATGGCCGCCGGCACGCAGAAGCCCATCGTGCCCAGGCCGCCCGAGTTCACCCACGTGTAGGGCTCGTCGAAGCGCCAGTACTGCGACGACCACATCTGGTGCTGCCCGACGCCCGACACGAGGATCGTGCCGTGGGGCGCCGAGTCGCGGAGCACCTCGAGGCAGAACTGCGGCTTGAGCGCCTCGCCCGCCTCCGACGCGTCGTACGAGTACGGGAACAGCTCCCGCCATCCGGAGATGCGCGAGCGCCACGCGCTGGTGTCGGCCTGCGTGGCCCCGCCCGCCTGGAGGTGACGGATCTCCCGCACGAGGGCTTCGATCACGAGGCGGCAGTCGCCCACGATCGGCACGTCGGGCCGACGCACCTTGCCCTGCTCGGCCGGATCGATGTCGACGTGGATGACCTTGGCGTCGGGGGCGAAGGTGCTCACCTTGCCGGTGACCCGGTCGTCGAAGCGGGAGCCGAGAGCGATCAGGAGGTCGGCCTTCTGGAGGGCGGTGACGGCAGTGGCGTTGCCGTGCATGCCCGGCATGCCGAGGCCCAGCGGGTGGGTGTCGGGGAAGGCGCCGCGCGCCATCAGGGTGGTGACGACGTGGATGCCGGTGAGCTCGGCCAGTTCCCGCAGCGCGTCAGCGGCCCGAGCCTTGAGGATGCCGCCACCGGCGTAGATCACGGGCTGCTCGCTGGCCAGGATCAGCTTGGCCGCCTCCCGGATCATGCGGGGGTGGCCCTTGGTGGTGGGCTTGTAGCCGGGCAGGTCCACGCCGTCAGGCCAGTACCACTCCATCGTCGACTGGAGCACGTCCTTGGGGACGTCGACGAGCACCGGCCCGGGGCGGCCGGTGGTGGCGATGTGGAACGCCTCGCGGATGACCCGGGGCAGGTCGTCGGCCGTCATCACGAGCTCGTTGTGCTTGGTGACCGACCGGGTGATGCCGACCGTGTCGCACTCC
This sequence comes from Acidimicrobiales bacterium, assembly GCA_036406775.1. Lineage (GTDB taxonomy): Bacteria > Actinomycetota > Acidimicrobiia > Acidimicrobiales > Ilumatobacteraceae > DASXAI01. The sequence goes on along the minus strand of DASXAI010000034.1, from coordinate 5,488 downwards.
TGGAAGGCGTCGGTGCCGATGGCCGTGGTGGGCACCTGGCCGGTGATGGCGACCATGGGCACGGAGTCCATGAAGGCGTCACACAGCGGCGTCACCATGTTGGTGGCGGCCGGGCCCGAGGTCACCATGGCGACACCGGGGCGGCCCGTGACATGGGCATAACCCTCGGCCATGTGGCCGGCGCCCTGCTCGTGACGCACGAGGATGTGGCGGATCGACGAGTCGAGCAGGGGGTCGTAGGCGGGCAGGATGCAGCCTCCGGGGAGGCCGAAGATGACCTCCACGCCTTCCATCTCGAGGCTCTTGATCAGGGCCTGGGCCCCGGTGAGTTTCATTGCAGCTCCTGAAAAAGGAAACGACCCGCCGTTTCCGGCAGGTCGAGGAGGCGCACGCGGTGGACCGTGCGCCTAGGTGATGAGTACGAGGACGAGGTCGCGGTGGGCCGACATGCGCCTACCAGTATCGCCTACGGGGCCGGCTCCTGCCAACCGCCCTGCGCAACCTAGATTGACGGACCCGTGGCCAGCGGCTTGATCAACACGCGTGAGGTGGTGATCGACAAGGCGCGGCCGTTCCTCGAGCGCGGCGAGGTCGTGGCTCACGTCGTGAAGGCGCTGGAGGGACCGCCCCGGTGGGTGGCGATGATCCTCGGCCTCGTCATCGGCATCGGCGTGAGCGTCGTGATCAGGGCGCCCATCCTCGGCGTGCCGCTGTTCGTGCTGGCCTACACGAGCGCCTACCGGCGCCGGGTGATCCTGGCCACCGACGAGGCCCTCGTGCTCCTGAACTGCGGCCGCTACCGCTTCACGCCGCGCCGCGTGCTGGCCCGCTTCGACCTCGAGACCCGCATCGGCCCGCTCCACGGCCTCTTCCAGCGCATCGACCTCGACGGCCGCCGCATGTACGTCGTCCCCCGCAGCACCGCCGAAGTGCTCGCGGCCGACGCCGACATCGACGACTAAGTCTTCGTCGCCGTCCTCCGCTGCGCTTCGGTCGGCTCCTACTCGCTCCGCTCGACAATCGGTGCTTCCGCAGCCCGTCGGCGCCGGCAAAGCCGGACGCCGCCTAGTTCCACAGGGTCGTGGCGTAGTTCTCCTCGAGGGCGGCGGCGGTGAGGGTGCCGTCAGGATCACCGGGGATGTCGGCGTGGCGGGCGAGCATGCAGGCGATGGTGGGCATGTCGGCGGTGTCGGGCCAGTGGTCCGGCTCCCACAGCGACGCCCGGCGCAGGGCCTTGGCACAGTGGATGAAGGCCTCGACCACCTCGACGCCGAGGGCGAGGGCGGGCCGGCGCCCGTCGAGCGTGCAGGCTTCGAGCACGGCGGGATCGGTGACGAGGAAGCCCCGGCCGTTCACACGCAGCGTCTCACCCACGCCGGGGATGAGGAAGATCAGGCCGACGGCGGGATTGGCGAGCAGGTTGCGGTAGCCGTCGACCCGGCCGTTGCCCGGCAGCTCGCCCATCGCCAGGCGACGGTCGTCGAGCACCCGCACGAAGCCGGGCGGACCGCCCTTGGGCGAGGCGTCGCCGGTGCCGTCGGCGTTGGTGGTGGCCACGATGACGAAGGGCGCGTGGGCGATGTAGGCCCGGCAGCTGGCATCGAGGTGGCCGATCTGCTTCTCGGCCGCCCGTCTCCCTGGTGGCCGGATGATCTCCCGCAGCTCCGCCTCGGTGCGCAGGACGCCGTCGAACGGTGCCATCAGATCGGGTTGGTCAGGGCGCCCCGCTCGGCGCCGCCGACGAGCCGGGCGTACTTGGCCAGCACGCCAGACGTGTAGCGGGGCGGGATCGGCGTCCAGCCTTCCCGCCGGCGGGCCAGCTCGGCCTCGTCGACGACCAGGTCGAGGGCCTTGGCGTGCACGTCGATCCGGATGCGGTCGCCGTCACGGACGAAAGCGATGGGCCCGCCGTCGACGGCCTCGGGTGCCACGTGCCCGATGCAGAATCCCCACGTGCCGCCGGAGAAGCGGCCGTCGGTGATGAGGGCGCAGTCGGCGCCGCGGCCGGCCCCCTTCAAGGCGCCGGTGACCGCCAGCATCTCCCGCATGCCGGGGCCGCCCTTGGGCCCTTCGTACCGGATGACGATCACGGTGCCGGGCTCGATCTCACCACCCAGGATGGCCTTCAGGGCACCCTGCTCGCCGTCGAACACGCGGGCCGACCCTTCGAACGTCAGCTGGTCGTGGGTGAGGCCGGCGACCTTCACCACGCTCCCGTTCGGGGCGAGCGAGCCCCGCAGGATGTTGAGGCCCCCCTCGGTGTGGATGGGCGCGTCGAGCGAGTGCACGACCACGCCGTCGGGGCCGGGTGGGTCGACGGCGGCCAGGTTCTCGGCCATCGTCAGCCCGGTGACGGTGAGACACGAGCCGTCGAGCAGGCCGGCGTCGAGCAGGTGCTTCATCACCAGCGGCACCCCACCGACCCGGTGGAGGTCGGTCATGTGGAACTTGCCGCCCGGCGTCATGTCGGCGATGTGCGGAACGCGCGCCGCGACCTCGTTGAAGTCGTCGAGCGACAGGTCGACGCCCGCCTCGTTGGCGATGGCCAGCAGGTGCAGGACGGCATTGGTGGAGCCGCCCAGCGCGTTGGTGACGGCGATGGCGTTGCGGAAGGCAGCGGGCGTGAGGATGTCGCGGGGCCGGATGCCGAGCTCGAGGAGCCGCATGACGGCCCGGCCCGACTCGTAGGAGTCGTCGTCACGACGGCGGTCGACGGCCGGGGCCGACGCCGATCCCGGCAGTGAGAGGCCCAGGGCCTCGCCGATGGAGGCCATGGTGTTGGCGGTGAACATCCCGGCGCAGGCCCCCTCGGTGGGGCACGCCTTACGCTCGATGTCGAGCAGGTCGTCGTCGGAGATGGTGCCGGCGGCGTGGGCACCGATGGCCTCGAACACCTTGACGATGTCGAGGGTGGTGCCGTTGCGGTAGCCCGGCAGGATCGCCCCGGCGTACATGAAGACGCTGGGCAGGTTGAGCCGGGCGGCGGCCATCATCATGGCGGGCAGGCTCTTGTCGCAGCCGGCGAGGCCGACGAAGCCGTCGAAACGCTCGGCGTGCATCACCGCCTCCACCGAGTCGGCGATGATCTCCCGGGACACGAGCGAGGCGTGCATGCCCTCGTGGCCCATCGAGATGCCGTCGGACACCGAGATGGTGACGAACTCGAGCGGGAAGCCACCCGCCGCCCGCACCCCGTCCTTGGCCCGCTGGGCCAGGCGGTCGAGGGACAGATTGCACGGTGTGACCTCGTTCCACGACGACGCCACGCCGATCTGCGCCTTGCCCCAGTCGTCGTCGGTCATGCCGACAGCCCGCAGCATGGCGCGGGCGCCGGCCTTCTCGGGGCCGTCGGTGACGTCCTGGGACCGCAACTTCAGCGAACGCTCAGGCATGCGCCGACGCTAGCTGGCAGCAGTCCTCTAGCTTTCGAATCACCATGGCCGCCATCCTCTCCGCCACCGGTGTGGTGAAGCGCTTCGGCGCGGTCACGGCGCTGAGCGGCGTCACGGTGGAGGTCACCAACGGCATCACCGGCCTGCTCGGCGCCAACGGCGCCGGCAAGACCACGCTGCTCGGCCTGGCCCTCGGGCTCACCCATCCCGACGGCGGCCAGCTGGAGGTGCTCGGCCTCGACCCGGTCGAAGCCGGCACGGAGGTGCGGGCCATCCTCGGCTACTCCCCCGAGCACCAGTCCCTGCCGCCCGACGTGCGCGCCTTCGACCTGGTGGCCCACCTGGCCGAGGTGCACGGCCTCCCCCACCGCTCGGCCACGGCCCGGGCCAGCGACGCCCTGTACCAGGTCGGCCTGGGCGAGGAGCGGTTCCGGCCTGTCGGCACGATGTCGACCGGCCAGAAGCAGCGGGTCAAGCTGGCCGCCGCCCTCGCCCACGACCCGTCGCTCATCCTCCTCGACGAACCGACGGACGGTCTGGATCCCGTCCAGCGGGAGGACATGCTCACCCTCATCCGCCGGGTCGGCACCGAGTTCGGCATCAACGTGCTGCTGTCGTCGCACCTCCTCGACGAGGTCGAGCGGGTGTGCGACGCCGCCGTGATCCTCGTCGACGGCCGGGTGGCGGCAGCCGGCCCGCTCGACGAGCTCCGCACGGGAGTCGGCGGCTGGTACGTGGACGTGGAGGCCGGCGACGAGCAGCTCGCCGCCGCGCTGCGGGCCACGGGGGCAACGGTCACCATCGACGGACGCCGCCTGCTGGTCGAGCGGATCGACTCAGCCGCCGTCGTACGCGACACCGTGGCCCGGCTCGGTCTCGGGCTCGTCCGTCTCGAACGGCGCCGCCTCAGCCTGGAGGACGTGTTCCTGGATGCCGGGGTATATGGATGAGCGAGCGAAGCGAGCTCGGAAATACGGTGCATTGTCCGCCGCGTAGCGGCGGACAGCTCACTGGTGCGCCCCGAGTGGCAACAGGCTGGACCCGTGCTCACGCCCCGAGGACGCACCAGTGAGCACCGTCCCAGCCGACGCCCGCATCATCGACCGCGGCTACCGGCCCTATGACGGCCCGCGTCTCGGCGCCGCCGGCGCCGTCCGCAGCCTCATCCGCCACACGGTGCAGCGGGTCCTCGGCCTGCGCCGGCCCTTCCAGTACAAGGTGCTGCCGCTCCTGTCGGCCGGCATCGCCTACATCCCGGCCATCGTGTTCGTGGGGCTGTCGGCCCTGATCAAGGACGACCGCGTCCGCCAGGGCTTCCTGCCCACCTACGGCCAGTACTACGGGTTCATCGTGTCGGCCCTCATCGTGTTCGCCTCGTTCGTGGCGCCCGAGGCGCTCTGTCCCGACCGGCGAACCGGCATGCTCGGCCTCTACCTGGCGGCGCCGTTCACGCGCCTTTCGTACGTGGCGTCGAAGGTCGGCGCCGTGCTCGGCCTGCTCGCCATCGCCACGCTCGGACCGCCGCTCTTGATGGTGGTGGCCTTCATCCTCCAGGGCCAGGGCCCCGACGGTCCCCTCAACGTCGTCACCCTGCTGCTGCGGGTCGTGGTCTCGGGGACGTTGGTAGCGGCCGTGTACACGTCGGTGTCGCTCGGCATCTCGAGCCTCACCGACCGACGCGCCATCGCGTCAGCGGCCACCCTGCTCACCATCGTCGGCACGGCTGCCGTCAGCGGCGTTCTCGTCGACGGTGTGGGCCTGCCCTCGTGGCTCTACATGTTCAACCTGTCGGCGGCGCCGTTCGAGCTCGTCCGGCACATCTTCGGCGAGCGGGGCGAACTGGCGGTCGGGGTGTTCCCGCTCGTCGTCGGCAACCTGTTCTGGATCGTGCTGGGCATGGGCACCATCTGGTGGCGCTACCGGCGCATCGAGGTCACGAAGTGAACGCCTGGCCGCCGCCCTCCCCAGCCGCGGCGCCGCTGATCGAGCTTCACCACGTCTCGAAGTGGTTCGGCGACGTGGTGGCCGTCTCCGATGTCACGTTCGGCATCGGCACGGGCATCACCGCCCTCCTCGGGCCCAACGGCGCCGGCAAG
>DASXAI010000033.1:0-5606 GCA_036406775.1 Acidimicrobiales bacterium | reverse complement strand
CCGAGGAGCTCCATGGTGGCCGGCACCAGCACGACGCGCACGACGGTGGCGTCGAGGGCCACCGCGACTGCCAGCCCGAGGCCGATGAGCTTCAGGGCCCGCACGTCCGAGAGCACGAAGCTGCCGAAGACGAACACCATGATCGCCGCCGCCGCTGTGATGACACGGGCGGTGGCGGCCAGGCCGCCGGCGACGGCGCTGGCGTTGTCACCGGTGGCGTCGTACCGCTCTCGCACCGACGACAGGAGGAACACCTCGTAGTCCATCGAGAGGCCGAAGACGATGGCGAACAGCATCATCGGCACCCACGGCTCGATGGGCCCGGCGGTGATGCCGAGGGCGTCACCGAACCATCCCCACTGGAACACGGCGACGATCACGCCGTAGGCCGCGCCGATCGACAGGAGATTCATCAGCACCGCCTTCAGGGGTACGAGCACCGACCGGAACACGACCAGCAGCAGGAGGAAGCTGGCCCCCAGGACGGCCCCGATGAAGATCGGTAGGCGAGACGAGATCTGGTCGGCGAAGTCGATGCCGGCGGCCGTCTGGCCCGCGATCTCCACGTCCAGGCCCGATCTCGGCGCCACGTCGTCCCGTAGGCGGTGCACGAGATGCTCGGTGGCCCGATCCTGAGGCCCGGTCGTCGGCGTCACGACGGCGAGGCTCGCTCGCTGCGACGGGCTCGTCACCGGCGCACCGACGGAGGCCACCCCCGGCAGGGCGCGCACGTCAGCGAGGAGGTGGGCGAACGAGGCCTGGCCGCCGGCGTGGCTGGTGTCGGCCAGCACGACGACGGGCCCGTTGGCGCCGGGACCGAAGCCCTCGGCGACGAGGTCGTAGGCGGCCCGGGTCGTGTCGCCCTTCGGCGCGTTGCCCTCGTCGGCGAACCCGAGGTGGAGGGCGAAGAATGGCAGCGCGGCGAGCACGAGCACACCGAGTCCGGCGGCGGCGACGGGTCCCGGCCTCCGTTGCACGAAGCGGGCCCACCGCTGCCACGCGCCGACGTGGTCGAGGCGCCGGTGACGGCGCACCCGGAGCTTGTCGATTCCCTTGCCGATGAAACCGAGCAGTGCCGGCAAGAGCGTGATGGCGGCCACGACGGCGATGGCGACGGCGAGCGAGACGCCGATGGCCAGGCCGTGCAGGAAGCTGATGCCCATCAGGAACATGCCCAGGATCGACACCATCACGGTGCACCCGGCGAACACGACGGCTCGGCCCGACGTGGTGATGGCCTCCACCACCGCGTCCTCGCGAGGCACGCCTCGGTCGAGGGCGTCGCGGTAGCGCGTCACAATGAACAGGGCGTAGTCGATGCCCACGCCGATGCCGATCATCGTCGCCACTTGCGCCGTGAAGTCCGGCGTGCTGAAGAAGTTGGCGACGATTCCCACCCCGGCCGTGGCGATGGCCACGCCGAACAGGGCGGTGACGATCGGGACCCCCATCGCCACCACCGACCCGAAGGCGAGCAGCAGGATGACGACGGCGGCGAGAATCCCGATGAGCTCCGTGCTGGGCATCCCGCCCTCGCTGAACCAGCCGCCCGAGAACTCGACGTCGACGCCGCGCTGCTCGAGTGGCGTCGCCAGCTCCTCGACCTGGTCGGCGACCGCACCGGGTCGGTCGTTCACGCCGTTGGCGAGCACGAACGGGGCCCGGGCGATGTGGCCGCCGGGCGCCACCTCGAGGGGTTGGACCGACGACACGCCGGGCACGGTCGCCAGCTGGGCGAGATAGGCGTCCACGGCCGGACGATCGCGGGTGACATCGGCGAACACGACGGTGGCGTCGTCGCCGTCGCGTGCCGGGAACTCTTGGGCGAGGAGCGAGTCGTCGGCCTTCGCTCCGGTGGCGTAGTGCCCGGCGAGGGCCGAGCCGCCGAGAACGCTGACGACGAGTACGACGATCCACGCCAGCAGGACGCGGCGCCGGTGGCGGTAGCTGGTGCGGGCGATGCGGGCGAGCACGGGAGCCTTCCTCTCGTTCGGGGGCGCGCGCCGAGACGGTGCGGGCCGGGTGCTGGGGAGTGCCGGGCTCAGCCGGCGGGATAGCGGATCGTCACGCTCCCGTCCGACGAGCTCGCCTGGATCAGGTTGGCGCCGTTCGGATCGGTGCGGACGTCGGTGTGGATGCCCCCGTCGGCCGAGTGGGCCTCCACGTGATAGGCGCCCGGTGTGTCGGGCACCTCGACGGTGATGTTGCCGTCGGTCGTATCGACCTTCACCGTCTGGGGTGGCTGGGCGAAGCTGAGGCGGACGTTGCCGTCGGACGAGCTCGCCGTCACGACGGCGGCGGTGAGGCCGGCGCCGGTGATGTTGCCGTCGCTCGAGTGGAGCGTCAACGTGTGGCCTCCTCCGCCGCTGACGCGGACGTTGCCGTCCGACGACGAGAGCTCGAGGTCGCCGGTGACGCCGGTGACATCGACATCCTCGTCCGACGAGTGGCTGACGACGGCGGTGGCGGCCGGCACGCGGATCGTGTAGTCGACTCCGCACCACGTGCTCAACATGGTGGGGCAGGTCGCGCGGATGACGAGGCGGTCGCCCTCGACCTGCTCGGAGTGGCTCCCCGACCGCAGACCTTCGCTCACCGACGCGTCCACGGTGACCGTCGATGTATCCGTGCCGATGATCCGGACGTGGCCCTTGTCGTTGTTGATGTCGAGCGTGCGGATGGGTGCCGTGAACTCCTGCTGCTCGTGATGGCGTTCGTGGGCGCTGAGGTCAACGAGGGTGATCGTTCCCCAGCCGAGCGTGGCCACGGCGAAGAGCGAGCCGGGCACGAGCCAGGCCAGGCGGGCGGTGAGCGAGGCGGGCATGTCAGGCCTCCATCCAGCGGAGCACGGCCAGGACGCGACGGTGGTCGTGCTCGGTCGGCGACAGATCGAGCTTGGTGAAGATGTTGCTGACGTGCTTCTCCACTGCACCGTCGCTGACCACGAGGGCCTGGGCGATGGCGGCGTTGGAACGGCCTTCAGCCATGAGGGCGAGCACGTCGCGCTCGCGCGGTGTCAACTGGGCGAGCGGGTCGCGGCGGCGCGCGCGAGCGAGCAGCTGGGCGACGACCTCGGGATCGAGGGCGGTGCCACCGTCGCCGACGCGTCGGACGGCGGCGAGGAAGTCGGACACGTCGGCGACGCGGTCCTTGAGGAGGTAGCCGACGCCGGCGGTGTCGCCGGCCAGGAGTTCGGGGGCGTAGCGCTCCTCGACGTACTGCGACAGCACGAGGATGCCGACCTGGGGCCAGCGGGCACGGATCGCCAGCGCGGCGCGCAGGCCCTCGTCGGTGTGCGACGGCGGCATCCGGACGTCGACGATGGCCAGGTCCGGCTGGTGGCGCTCGACGGCGACGAGGAGGGCGTCGCCGTTGTCGACCGCCGCGACGACGTCCTCGCCCGCGTCGACGAGGAGGTGGGTCAGGCCGGCGCGCAGCAGCACGGCGTCCTCGGCGATCACGATCCGCACGGGAGCTCCACCATCACGGTCGTGGGGCCACCCGCCGGGCTGAGGACGTGCATCCGTCCGCCCAAGGCCGCCACCCGGTCGGCCAGTCCGTGCAGGCCGCTGCCCGACGGGTCGGCGCCGCCGATGCCGTCGTCGGTCACGTCGGTCACGAGGCGGTCGCCCTGGCGGACGATGGTGACGCTGGCCTTCGTGGCGTGGGCGTGCTTGGCCACGTTGGCGAGGGCCTCGCTCACGACGAAGTAGGCCGTGCTCTCGACGGCGGCCGGAGGCCGGGGCGTGACGTCGACCTGCATCGTGACGGGGACCGGCGACCGGGCGACGACGGCCGACAGGGCGGCGTCGAGGCCGCGGTCGGTGAGGATCGCCGGATGGATGCCGCGCACCAGGCCGCGGAGGTCGGCGAGGGCGGCCTTGGCCTCGTCGTGGGCGCCGGTGACGAGCTCGCGGGCCTTGTCGGGATTGGCGTCGAACTGCTCCTTGGCCTGGCCCAGGTCCATGGCGAGGGCAACGAGGCGCTGCTGGGCGCCGTCGTGGAGGTCGCGCTCGATCCGGCGCCGCTCGGCCTCGGCGCTGTCGACGGCGGCGGACCGGCTCGCCTCGAGGTTGGTCACCTGCTGGCTCAACTCGTCGGACGCCGACGGCCCGAGCAGCCAGCGGCCGAGCTTGCCGTCGAAGGCGGCCATGCCGACGGTGAGCCACGGGGCGAGGAACACCAGTCCGACGACGCCCACGGCGAACGCCAACCAGGCGCCGGCGCCGGAGCCGATTTCCAGCAGCCACAGCTCCGCCGCGCCGCCGGGAAGGTGGTCGACGTAGAAGGGCATGCCGATCAGGGCCAGCGGTCCGCACCAGACGGCGGCGGTGAGGGCGTAGAGGACGGCGCCGACGGGCAGGCGCAACAGGTGATACCCGATCTCCCGCCAGCGGCTGCCCGTTCGGGCCCGGGCCGTCAGGTGGCGCCACCAGCCGCCGGGCGGCAGCGGCGGGTGCGGGTCAGGCAACTCGACGTCGAGCAAGGCGGCGTACCGGTTGCGCTCCATCGTCCCGAGGCCGCGGGCGCACACGAACAGCAGCCACGCGAAGGGCAACGCCAGCGGGAACACGATCAGCAGCGAGACGGCCAGCGCCAGCAGGGTCAGGACGACGGTGAACGTGAGCACGCCCACGGGCAGGTCGAGCACCAGGTGCACGAGCGAGCGCCACGTGCGGGCCTGACGCCACGGTCGGAAGAGGGCGGACAACACGTGGTCAAAGGTACGCACGGCCCGCGGGGGCGACGATCCGGCGTTCCGGCGTCTTCGAGGTGGGGTTAACCCCCGGGTCTACCTTCCTCTTGTGCGCGTAGGAGTCGACACCGGCGGCACGTTCACCGACGTGGTGACGGCCGATGGCGCGCTGGCCAAGGTGCCCTCGGACCGGGCGGACCCGTCGACGGCGGTGGCGGCGGCCGTGGCGCCGTTCGACGTGACGATGCTCGCCCACGGCACCACCGTGGCCACCAACGCGCTGTTGGAGCGGCGCGGCGCGGCGGTGGCGTTGATCACGAACGCCGGCCTCGAGGACGTGATCGAGATCGGGCGCCAGAACCGGCCGTCGCTCTACGACCAGTGGGCCGACCGGCCGGAGCCCCTTGTGGCGCGGGCGTGGCGCGTCGGCGTGGCGGGGCGGCTCGCGGCCGACGGCTTCGAACTGGAACCGCTCGGGCCTGTGCCGGCGGTGCCAGACGGCGTCCAGGCCGTCGCCGTCTGCCTGCTGCACGCCGATCTCGATGCCACGCACGAACGCGCCGTCGCCGGGGTGCTGCGCGAGGGCGGCCTCGACGTGACGTGCTCGCACGAGGTGTCGCCCGAGTTCCGCGAGTACGAGCGGACCGTCACGACCGTCGTGAACGCGTACCTGCGACCGGTGTGCCGTGCCTATCTCCAGCGGTTGCAGCCGTTGGCGGCGCAGGTGCGGGTGATGACGTCGGCCGGCGGGCTCGTCGACCTCGACGTCGGGGCCGAGCGACCGGCGGCGCTTCTTCTGTCGGGTCCGGCCGCGGGCGTCCGCGCCGCCGCCGCGGTGGCGGCCGTCAACGGGTTCACCGGCGCCCTCAGCTTCGACATGGGCGGCACGTCCACCGACGTGTGCCTCATC
>DASXAI010000032.1:0-2028 GCA_036406775.1 Acidimicrobiales bacterium | reverse complement strand
TCTCCATACGGGCGAGGGTCTCGTACATCGACGCGGCGTGCTCGAGCGGCACGGCTTCCGGGTCGAACCCGGCGCAGAAGCGAGCGACGGCAGCTTCCTGGCCGTTCACCTCCTCGAGCATGCTCTTTACGACGAACATGTGTTCGAGTATAGTGGGCGTGCAGGAGCCGTCAAGCAGAAAGGAGAAGAAATCTGACCCTAGCACGGGCGTGAGACAACACAACGCGGTTCGCCAGGACGATGTCTCCGCCTCGCCGCGGCGAGGAGGTCCGGCGACTAGAGGGAGGGCAGCTCCTGTTCGACGCCGAGCAGGTCGGCGAAGGGGTCGCCGACGGTGTCGAGGCGCTCGATCACACTGCGGATCGTCCACGCATCGGGGCGGAGATCGGGGTCGTTGAGCTCGTCCCACTGCAGAGGGACCGACACCGGCGCGCCCGGCGCCGGGCGGGCACTGTACGGCGCCACCAGGGTGCGGTTGATGGCGTTCTGCGTGTAGTCGAGACGGGCCAGGCCGCTGCGGTCGCTCTTGTGCCACTTCCAGCTGACGAGGTCGGGCACGGTGTCGCCCACGGCTCGGGAGATCGTCTCGATCCAGGCCCGGGTGTCGTCGAAGGTGTAACCGGAGGCGATCGGCACCCAGATCTGGATGCCCCGCTGTCCCGTGACCTTGGGGCGGCCGATCACGCCGAGATGGTCGAGCGCCGTCCGGAAGAGCCGCGCCAGCAGGACCACGTCGTCGAACCCGGTCTTGGTCCCGGGGTCGATGTCGATCATGGCCCACGTCGGCTGGTGCACGTCGGCGCGGCTCGATGTCCACGGGTGCAGCTCGATGGCGCCGTAGTTCGCCATCCACGCCAACGCCGGCGGGCTGTCGACGACGAAGTACCACTCGGTGTCGCCGGGGCGGGCATCCTCGTAGCGCCATCGCGTCAGCCAGTCAGGGGCGTGGTCGGGAACGGCCTTGTGCCAGAAGCCCGGCTTGGTGACGCCGTTGGGATAGCGGTGCAGGTTCACGGGCCGATCGGCGAGGTACGGCAGCATCGTCGGCGCGACCAGCGCGTGGTAGCGAATCAGGTCGCGCTTGGTGGCGGCCGCCTCCCCGTCGCGACCCGGGAAGAGCACCTTGTCGAGATTGGTCAGCTTCAGGGTGCGGCCCTGGAAGTCCCAGTCGCCGTTGGCACCCAGGGCGTCGAGCGCCTCGAGCTCGGCCGGCGTCGGCGCCGGCGCCCGCACCGGGGGCCGCCGCCGCTTCCGAGGCGCTTTCCTGCGGACCGGCGCCTTGGGCCCGGTCTTGGGCACCGCCACCTCGGCCTGATCGGCGGGAAGGTCGCTGCGCCACATGGCGTCGGGATCGGCCGCCACCTCGTCGTTCGTCCGGCCGCTCTTCACCGACTCCGGGTGCTGCTCCGGGTCCCAACCGGGGACGGCGAACTCGTCCTGCTTGTGGAGGATCAGCCACTGCTCCTTGCCCGACCGTTCCCGCCGGTTCGGGAGCACGAGCACGAACCGTCCCTTCAACTTCTCGCCGTGGAGGTCGAAGTGGAGGTTCCCGGCCTCCACCGCCTTGGCCGGATCGTCCGTCTCGACGGGCTGCCAGGTGCCCCGATCCCACACGATGACGTCGCCGCCGCCGTACTCACCCCTCGGGATCACACCCTCGAAGTCGGCGTACTCCATCGGGTGGTCCTCGACGTGGACGGCGAGGTGACGGGCCTTGGGGTCGAGCGTCGGACCCTTGGGCACGGCCCAGCTGGCCAGGACGCCGTTGATCTCGAGCCGGAAGTCGTAGTGCAGCCGCCGCGCCCGGTGCCGTTGCACGACGAAGCGTGGCCCGCCCGCCGGCCGCTCGCGCTCGTCGGCCCCCGCCGGCTCGGCCGTGCGGTCGAAGTCCCGCATCGAGCGGTACTTCGTCAAGCGCTTGGCCGGCGCAGTGGCGGCCTTCTTCGTCGGCGCAACCTTGCGGGCCGCGGCCTTCTTCGTCGGCGCTACCTTCCGGGCCGCGGTCTTCTTCGTCGCCGCACCCTTCCG
>DASXAI010000031.1:0-10907 GCA_036406775.1 Acidimicrobiales bacterium | reverse complement strand
TACCGATCGCCACCGGCCATTCATTGATAGTTTAACCAAGCCCGATCCTTATGATCCACGCTATATAATACGTCGCGTCGAGGATGTGTTCGACTGCTGGTTCGAGTCCGGGTCGATGCCGTTCGCCCAGGTCCACTACCCGTTCGAGAACGGGTCGTGGTTCGAACACCACTTCCCGGGCGACTTCATCGTCGAGTACCTCGCCCAGACCCGCGGGTGGTTCTACACGCTGCACGTGTTGGCGACGGCGCTCTTCGACCGGCCCGCCTTCCAGGACTGCGTGGCCCACGGCATCGTCCTGGGATCCGACGGCCAGAAGGCGTCGAAGAGCCTGCGGAACTACGTCGACCCTTTCGAGCTGTTCGACACCTATGGGTCGGACGCGGTGCGCTGGTTCCTGTTGTCGTCGCCGGTCGTGCGCGGCGGCGACCTCATCGTCACCGAGCAGGGCGTGCGTGACGCCGCCAACCAGGTGCTGCGGCCGTTGTGGAACGCGTGGTCGTTCTTCACGATCTACGCCAACGCCGAGGGCTACACGGCGCGCCTGCGCACCGACCAGACCGCCGTGCTCGACCGGTACCTCTTGGCCAAGCTGCACGAGCTCGTCTCGCGCGTGACGCAGCAGATGGACGCCTACGACCTGTCGGGTGCGCACGCGTCGGTGCGCAGCTTCCTCGACGCCCTCACGAACTGGTACATCCGGCGCAGCCGCGACCGGTTCTGGGACGGTGACGCCGACGCCTTCGACACGCTGTACACCGCGCTCCACGTGCTGACGCGCGTGGCCGCACCGCTGCTGCCGCTCGTCACCGAGGAGATCTACCGCGGCCTCACGGGCGAGCGCAGCGTGCACCTCACCGACTGGCCCGACGTCGACGCGCTGCCGGCCGACGTCGAACTGGTCGCGGCCATGGACCGCGTGCGAGACGTCTCCTCGGCTGCGCTCTCGGTGCGCAAGGCGCGCGGCCTGCGGGTGCGGCTCCCGCTGCAGTCGCTCACGGTGGCGGCCACCGACGCCGATGCCCTCGGTCCGTTCGCCGACATCGTGCGCGACGAGGTCAACGTCAAGCAGGTTCGGCTCACGTCGGAGCTCGGCGAGGCCGGCGGCTTCGAGCTGCAGGTCGTGCCGGCCACCCTCGGGCCCCGCCTCGGGCCTCAGACGCAGCAGGTCATCCGCGCCGTCAAGGCCGGTGACTGGTCGGAGGCGGGCGGCGTCGTCACCGCCGGCGGCATCGACCTGCGCGACGGCGAGTACACGCTCCGCCTCGTGCCCGCCGATGCCGAACGCTCGGCCGCCCTTCCCGGCAACGCCGGCGTCGTGGTGCTCGACACCGAGGTGACGCCGGCCCTCGAGGCCGAGGGCCAGGCCCGTGACCTCGTGCGTGCCGTACAGCAGGCCCGGCGCGACGCCGGGCTCCACGTGAGCGACCGCATCCGCCTCACCGTGCGCACCACGCCCGCACTGGTGGCCCGGTTGGCCCCGTACCGTGAGTTCGTGGCGGGTGAGGTGCTCGCCACCGAGTCCGCCTTCGTCGCCGACGACGCCGTCGCCGCCGGCGAGTACACCGTGGAATTGGAGAAGGTGTGATCCACAACGCCGAAGACCTCTACGACGTCGTCGACGGCGCCGTCGTGCTGCGCGTCCACGCCCAGCCCGGCGGTGGCCGGTCGGCGGTGACCGGACGCTACGGCGACGCCGTCAAGGTGAAAGTGGCCGCTCCGCCGGTGGAGGGCCGGGCCAACGCCGCGCTCATCGCCTTCCTGGCCAAGGAGCTCGGGCTGAAGCCGGGCGACGTGACACTCGTGGCAGGCGAGTCGAGCCGCACCAAGCGCGTCCGGCTCGGCGGCCTCGACCCCGACGATGCCGCCGCCGCCATCGACCGCCTGCTGCCGAGCGACGGGACGTCGAGGCGCCTCAACCAGCGGTGATGGCGTTGCCGCACCCGAGTGCGGCACGTAGCATCCACGGACCCAACAGCCGACGAAGGACCAGCTGCCGATGGCCAAGCCCGCGCCCAAGAAGTCGACCGCCAAGGCCGCACCCGCCGACAAGCAGGTGAAGCCGGCCACCAAGGCGGCGGCCAAGAAGACGCCACCGGCCAGGACTCCCGCCGCCAAGGCCCCGGCGCCCAAGGTGCCGGCCAAGGCCGCCACTGCCAAAGCGCCGGTCAAGAAGGCGCCGGCACCGGCGGCCGCCCCGGCCAAGAAGGCGTCGCCGTTCGACGCCAAGTTCCTCGACAGCCAGCGCCAACTGCTGCTCGAGGAGCGGGCCAAGCTGCTCGGCCAGGCCGAGAACCTCGAGGGGGAGGCGGCGGCCCTCATGGAGAATCTCGACCCCGGCGACGTCCAGTTCGACGACGAGTCGGGGGAAGGCGACTCGCTCGTGGTGGAGCGCGAGCGCGACCTGGCGCTGTCGGCCCAGGCCCGCCAGATGATCGCCGACATCGACGCGGCCCTGCAGCGGATCACCGACGGGAGCTACGGGCTGTCGGTCATCTCCGGCCGGCCCATCCCCAGGGACCGCCTGCGCGCCATCCCGTGGGCACGCGAGCTCGTCGAGGAGAAGGTGGGCGGGCTCGGCACCCGCCGGTGAACGCCCTGAGCCCAGCCCCCACGGTCAGGTCGACGTCGAGGCTCACCGCCCTCACCGTGGCGGTGGCGGCGGCGGTGGTCCTCGTCGATCAGCTGACCAAGTCGTGGGCCGTCAACGCCCTCGACGACCACGACATCGACGTCGTCTGGACCCTGCGCCTCCACCTCACGTTCAACGGAGGGATGGCCTTCAGCCAAGGTCGAGGGTGGGGGCCGGTGATCAGCGTCGTCGCCCTCGTCGTGGTGGTGGTGCTGCTGTTGTCGCTGCGCAAGGGCGGGTCCGCCCTCTCCGCCGTCGCCGTCGGCCTGGTCGTGGGCGGCGCCGCCGGCAACGTCGTCGATCGCATCTTCCGCGGCGGCAGCGGCTTCCTCGGGGGCGAGGTGGTCGACTTCGTCGACTTCCAGTGGTGGCCCGTGTTCAACGTGGCCGATGCCTGCATCGTCATCGGCGGGATCCTGCTGGTGCTGACGTCGTACTTCTCGGCGCGGACGACGAGCCCGCCCACCTCGTGAACGAGGTCGTGCCCGCCGCCCTCGACGGTGAGCGGGTCGACCGCATCGTCGCCCTGCTCACGGGGGCCAGTCGGGCGGGGGCGGCCGATCTGGTGGCGGGCGGGGCGGTCCGGGTCGACGGCGCCACCGTCACCAGCGGCAAACAGCGCCTCCGCCAGGGGCAGGTCGTCGAGGTCCTCGGCGGCGCGCCCGCCAGTAACCCGCCACCCGCACCCGACGCCGGCGTTGCCTTCACCGTGGTCCAGGCCGACGACGACGTCATCGTCGTCGACAAACCGCCCGGCCTCGTCGTGCACCCCGGCGCCGGGAATGCCGACGGCACGCTCGTCAACGGCCTGCTGGCGCGCTTCCCCGACCTCGCCGGCGTTGGTGACGACGAGCAACGGCCCGGGATCGTCCATCGCCTCGACGCCGACACGTCCGGGCTGCTCGTCGTGGCCCGCTCGGAGGACGCGTACCGGCGCCTGGTGGCCCAGACGGCCGACCGGACGATGACCCGTGAGTACGTGGCCTTGGCGTGGGGCGTCCCTGAGGCCCGCCGGGGCGTGGTGGACGCGCCGATCGGCCGGTCGGCCCGAGAACCCACACGGATGACCGTGGCCGCCGGCGGCCGGCCAGCCCGGACCCACTACGAGGTCGAGCAGGACTACACCGACCCGGTTGCCTGCTCGCGGTGGCAGTGCCGGCTGGAGACGGGTCGGACGCATCAGATCCGCGTCCATCTCGCCGCCATCGGCCATCCGGTCGTGGGCGACGAGCGCTACGGCGGCGTGCGACCGGGCCTCGACGTCCCCCGGCTGATGCTGCACGCGCCGCACCTCGCCTTCACCCATCCGCGGACCGGTGAGCGGGTCGCGTTCGACTCGCCCGTGCCGGCCGACATGGCGGGCGTGCTCAGTCGTCTGCGGTAGCGAGAGCGGGCCAGGGCAGTTCGCCCCGGGCCGCGGCGGCCACGTCGGCCAGCGTGTAGCCGTCGAGGTGGCGCTGGATCTGCTCGCCCACCACGTGCCAGATGGCGAGGAGGACGCACTGGCCCTCGTGGTCGCACGCGCCGTCCTGGTGGGGCTCGCCGAAGTCGCCCAGTGTGATGGGGCCGTCGACGGCGCTCACCACGTCCGACAGGCGGATCTCAGCCGGCGCCCGGGCCAGGATGTACCCGCCGCCGACACCCCGCTTGGAGCGCACCAGCCCGGCGCCCTTGAGGGCGAGGAGGATCTGCTCCAGGTACGGCTGGGGCAGGCCGGTGCGCTCGGCGATGTCGCGGACCGACGTCGGAGCGGCCTCGTCGGTGTGCAGGGCGAGCGAGAGGAGCGCCCGACACGCATAGTCGCCTCTCGTCGACACCCGCATGGGCCAATGGTACGGCGGGTGGCGTGCCGGCGGGCGCAGGTGATGCACTTGTGGCGTGGGCGATCATCCCTCGCTCCCCGACTACGCCGGACCGAGCGTCCACAACCTCATCCCGGCGTTGATCGGGCGGCGCGGTGCCAGCCACGTGCCGCCGTGGATGCCGGTGGAGATCCAGCCGGCGCGCCAAGTCGTCCTCCTCCTGCTCGATGGCCTGGGCTGGGAGCAGCTCCAGGAGCGGGCCCACCTGGCGCCCACGCTGTGCTCGCTCAGCGGCCGGTCCATCTCCACCGTCGTGCCGTCCACCACGGCCACGGCCCTCACGTCGATCAGCACCGGGCTCACACCGGGCGAGCACGGCCTCGTCGGCTACCGCATCGACATCCACGGCGAGATCCTGAACATTCTCCGGTGGAGCACCCCGGCGGGCGATGCCCGCAAGCGCATCCCGCCGGCTCAGCTCCAGCCGATCCCGCCGTTCCTCGGCGCCAACGTCCCCGTGGTCACGAAGGCCGAGTTCACCGGGTCCGGCTTCTCGATGGCCCACCTCGCCGGCGCCCGCCAGATCGGCTTCCGGATGCCGTCGTCGCTCGTGGTGGAAGTGCGCCGCCTGCTGCGGGCGGGCGAGCCGTTCGTGTACGCGTACTACGAGGGCATCGACAAGGTCGCCCACGAGTACGGGCTCGACGAGCACTACGACGCCGAGCTGGTCGCCGCCGACCGCCTCGTCGCCGATCTGCTCGACGTGCTGCCGACCGATGCCGTCCTGCTGATCACGGCCGACCACGGTCAAGTCGACTGCGACGACCGGATCGTGTTCATCGATGCCGCCATCCGGGAGCTGATCGCGCTGCAGTCGGGTGAGGGCCGCTTCCGCTGGCTCCACGCCCGTCCGGGTGCCGCCGCCGACCTGCTCGACGCCACCACCGATGCCTATGGCGACGTGGCGTGGGTGGTGCCGGTGGAGCAGGTGCGGGAGGAGGGCTGGTTCGGCCCCCGGCTCAGCCGGGACGCCGCCGAGCGGCTCGGCTCGGTGGCGCTCGTGGCCCGCGAGGCGATCGCCTTCGACGACCCGGCCGACACCGGCCCGTTCCGTCTCGTCAGCCGGCACGGCTCGCTCACGTCGGCCGAGATGCTGGTGCCGTTGCTCGTGGGCGCCAACGGGTGACCCGTCCCTCCCGTTTCACGCTGGTTTCGCCACGTCTGGCGTGGAAAAACGAGCGCGAAACGGGGGGGTGGGCTACAGGTAGGTCCCCGGGCGGGGCTCGTCGGGCGCGCCGGGCGGACGGGGACCCTGGGGCCCCATGGCCCCCGGCGGCAGCTGGCGCATCTGCTGGAGCTGTTGCTGGGCGGCCAGCTGCTGGGCGAAGAGGGTGGCCTGGATGCCGTGGAAGAGGCCCTCGAGCCAGCCGACGAGCTGGGCCTGGGCGATGCGCAGCTCGGCGTCGGACGGCGGTGACTGGCCGTCGAAGGGCAGCACGAACTGGCGCAGCTCCTCCTGGAGATCGGGGGAGAGGGCCTCGGCCAGCTCGTTGACCGACGTCTGGTAGATCCGGGTGAGCCGCTCTCGGCTGCGCTCGTCGAGCGGGGCGGCCCGGACCTCGTCGAGCAGCTGTTTCACCATCGTGCCGATCCGCATGACCTTGGCCGGTGACTCGACCGCCTCGGTCTGCGGGCGCGAGTCCGGGGTCTCGCCCGGCACCAGGAGCTCGCCCCGTTCGACGGGACCGGGAGGGGTGTTGGACATGCTCACATCATGCCCGGGTGGCACGGTTCTCACCGGAGGACGGAGCCAAAGCGGGGGCGGCACCGGACGGCGGGCATCCCATCGTGGACGGCCGGCGCTCCTGTGTGCTGGAATCACAGCAGTGTCATTCGGGGCAGCATGAGCGACTCCTTCACCCACCTCCACGTCCACTCCGAGTACTCGATGCTCGACGGCGCGTCGCGGCTGAACGACCTGGTCGCGGCGGCGGCCGCCGACGGCCAGCCCGCCCTCGGCCTCACCGATCACGGGAACATGTACGGCGTCCTGGAGTTCTACGCCGCCTGCCGGCGCCAGGGCATCACGCCCGTCATCGGCTCGGAGGTCTACATGGCCCACGAGCACCGCAGCGAGCGTCCGGCGCGTCGGGGCCGGCTCGACGACACCGGGGGCGACGCCGAGGGCGGCCGCAAGCTCTACTACCACCTCACGCTGCTGGCCGAGGACAACGTCGGCTACCGCAACCTCATCGCGCTGTCGAGCCTGGCCTTCCTCGAGGGCTACTACTACAAGCCGCGGGTCGACTGGGAGCTTCTCGAGCGCCATCACCACGGTCTCATCGCCACCACGGGCTGCCTCGGCGGCCACGTGCTGCAGTCGCTCGCCAGCGGCGACGAGCGGGGCGCCCTCGAGAAGGCAGCGCGGCTGCAGGACATCTTCGGCCCCGAGCACCTCTTCGTCGAACTCCAGGACCACGGCATCCCGCTGCAGCGCGAGACCAATCCGAAGCTGCTCGAGATCGCGGCCCGCATCAACGCGCCGGTGCTCGCCACCAACGACAGCCACTACACGCACCAGCACGACCATCTCGCCCACGACGCCCTGTTGTGCGTGCAGACGGGTGCGCTCATGAGCGACCCGAAGCGCTTCAAGTTCGAGGGTGACCAGCACTACCTGAAGCCGGCAGCCGAGATGCGGTACCTGTTCCGCGACCGACCCGATGCGTGCGACAACACGCTGTGGGTGGCCGAGCGGGCCAACGTCGAGATCGAGTTCGGCACGCCCAAGCTGCCGACGTTCCCGGTCCCGGCCGAGTTCGCCTCCGACACCGCGTACCTCGAGCACCTCACGCACCGGGGCGCGATCGAGCGATGGGGCCGCGATGTTCCCGCCGAGGTGCGCGACCGGCTCGCCTTCGAACTGAAGGTCATCGCCGACATGGGCTTCAGCTCGTACTTCCTCATCGTCTGGGACCTGATCCGCCACGCCCGCCAGTCCGGCATCCGCGTCGGGCCCGGGCGGGGGAGCGCGGCGGGCTGCGCCGTCGCCTACTGCCTGCGCATCACCGACCTCGACCCGATCCGCTACGACCTCCTGTTCGAGCGCTTCCTGAACCCGAGCCGCATCTCGATGCCCGACATCGACATGGACTTCGACTCGCGGTTCCGCGACGAAATGATCCGTTACGCCGCCGAGCGCTACGGGCGCGACCACGTGGCCCAGATCGTCACGTTCTCCACCATCAAGGCCCGGGCCGCGGTGCGGGACGCGGCTCGCGTGCTCGGCTACCCCTACGCGGTGGGCGACCGCGTCGCCAAGGCCATGCCGCCCCTCGTGATGGGCCGCGACACGCCGCTGTACGCCTGCTTCGAGTCGACGACCAAGTACGACGACGGTTACAAGGCGGCGGCCGAGCTCCGGGCCATGTACGACGCCGACCCCGACGTGCAACGGGTCGTCGACGTGGCCAAGGGCCTCGAGGGCCTGCGCCGCCAGGACGGCATCCACGCCGCCGCCGTGGTGATCACCAAGGACCCGCTCACCGAGTACCTGCCGATCCAACGCAAGCCGGAGAACGGCCAGGACCCTGAGCAGGCACCGATCGTGACGCAGTTCGAGATGCACGGCGTCGAGGAACTGGGCCTGCTGAAGATGGACTTCCTCGGCCTGCGCAACCTCGACGTGATCGAGGACAGCGTGCAGCTGATCCGGGCGGGCAAGGATCCGAGCTTCGACGTCGACGCCATCCCGCTCGACGACGACGAGACCCTCGCCCTCCTGCGCCGGGGTGACTCGATCGGCGTGTTCCAGCTCGAGGGTGGCCCCATGCGCGCCCTCATGCGGTCGCTGGCCCCTACGAGTTTCGACGACGTGGCGGCGCTGGTGGCGCTGTACCGGCCGGGGCCGATGGCCGCCAACATGCACAACGACTACGCCGACCGCAAGAACGGCCGCAAGCCGATCCAGTACCTGCACGGCGACCTCGAGGAGCTGCTGGCCGACACGCAGGGGCTGATGATCTACCAGGAGTCGGTGATGCGCGTGGCGCAGAAGTTCGCCGGCTACTCACTGGCCGAGGCCGACAACCTGCGCAAGGCGTGCGGCAAGAAGATCCGCGAGCTCATCGCGGCGGAGCGGGAGAAATTCGTCGCCGGCTGCGAGCGCACCGGCTACGGCGCCGAGGTCGGCACCAAGCTCTTCGACATCATCGAGCCCTTCGCCGACTACGCCTTCAACAAGAGCCATTCCTACGGGTACGGATATATCGCCTATCAGACGGCGTACTTGAAGGCCCATTTCCCGGTGGAGTACTTCGCCTGTCTGCTCACCAGCGTCAAGGGCAACCTCGACCGGGCCGCCGTCTACCTGGCCGAGTGCCGGGCCATGAACATCCGGGTGCTCAACCCCGACATCAACGTGTCGGCCTCCGACTTCATCGCCCTCGACCCCGACGACGCGCCGGCCGACGTCGAGCTGCCGAGCGGGTGCCCCGGGGTCATCCCCTTCGGCCTGTCGGCGGTGCGCAACGTGGGGGAGGGTCTGGTCGAGCTCGTGATCCGGGAACGGGAGAAGAACGGTCCGTTCGCCGACTTCGTCGACTTCGTCGACCGGGTCGACTTCGCCGTCCTCAACAAGCGCACGGTCGAGTCGCTCATCAAGGCGGGCGCCTTCGACTCCCTCGGCCACCGCCGCAAGGGCCTCCTCCACACCTACGAGCTGATCATCGACCAGTCCGTCGCTCGGCGCCGCAAGGAGGCCGAGGGCCAGTTCGACCTGTTCGCCGAACTGGGCGCCGGCACCACCGGGCCCGACCGCGTCCCCGTCCCGGATGTCGAGTTCGACAAGGCCGAACGCCTCGCCTTCGAGAAGGAGATGCTCGGTCTGTACGTCAGCGATCACCCGCTGCTCGGGGCCGAGCGGGCCCTCCGCCAGCGGGTGGAGTGCTCGATCGCCGAGTTCCTCGAGCGCGACGACGGCGCGCTGGCCACCGTCGGCGGTGTCGTCACCAGCCTGCAGCGGAAGTTCACCAAGAAGGGCGACCCGATGGCGGTGTTCGTCCTCGAGGACCTGCAGTCGACGGTGGAGGTCATGGTGTTCCCCAAGACCATGCTCGACCACGGTCACAAGCTGGCCGCCGACGCCGTGGTGTGCGTGAAGGGCCGCCTCGATGCACGCGACGAGACGCCCAAGCTGATCTGCAGCGAGGTCGTGGTGGTCGAAGGGATCAGCGACGAGGCCCCGCCCCTGCGGATCCGCCTTCCCGAGCACAGCTTGAGCGACGACCGCATCCGCACGTTGAAACGCCTGCTGAGCGACCATCCCGGCACCTCGCAGGTGTATCTCGACGTGGGCGAGCGCCGCACCGTGCGCCTGCCCGACGACTTCAGCGTCGACTTGCCCCGGGTGGTGGGCGAGTTGCGCGTCGCCTTCGGGCACGACGCCGTCCTTCTCTGACCGCGGCCCTAGCGAGTCCAGGGGGGTGAGTATGAACAGACCGGGGGGAAGTGGCAAAATGGCACTTGCGCCCGGAGCCTGCCGGGCGGGCAACACCCGTGTCGCCGGTCCCCGAGGCCGGCGCCAGAGCACCCTCAGGGGGCGGTTCGGGACATGGCGATCCAGATCGAGACGAAGGACTGCACGGCGCTCACCGACGCTGATCTCGGCGAGATGGCCGACGCCTGCGCCGGTACTGGTGGCGGCGGGTTCGAGGTTGGCCAGTTGTCGAAGGCCAAGGAGGACTGGGTCCTGGCGGGAACGGCCCGGATCGACGGGAAGCTGCACGGGTTCTCCTTCTCGACCCTCGAGCGGATCGGCGGTACCCCCTGCGTGCTGATCGGCCTGGCGAGCGTCAAGCGGACGTCGAAGCGCGACGCCGTGCTGAAGTCCGTCATGGCCGAGGCCTACCACCGGGCCCTGATGGCGTTCCCGGACGAGGACGTGCTCATCGGGACCAGGTTCGTGTCGCCGTCGGGCTTCGAGGCCTTCAAGGCGCTGTCCGACCTCGTGCCCCGGCCGGGCCACAAGGCCGTGGGGGAGGAGCGGGCGTGGGGCCGGCGGCTGGCCAAGCGCTTCGCCGTCGACGGTACCTACGACGAGCAGACGTTCCGCGTCGCCGGCGCCGGCAGCCTGGCGTCGCACTTCGATCACGAGTCGCTGAAGCCCGAGGCCGCCAACCCCGCCGTGGTCGCCATGTTCAAGGGCGTCAAGCCGCAGTCGGGCGACTGCCTCATCGCCTTCGGCTGGGCCATGGCCGAAGACCTCCTCAAGCTCGGCTCGCACTAGGTCTTCCTCGCCGGGTTCCGCTTCGCTTCACCCGGCTCGTCGTCGCTCCGCTCCGCAATCGCTTCTTCGGCGGCCCGGCGGCGCACGGCCAAGCCGGACGCCGCCGCCTGAGCCACTGGCTCTTTCTCGCCGGGTTCCGCTTCGCTTCACCCGGCTCCTAGTACCTTCGCGGCCGCCATGGAGTTCG
>DASXAI010000030.1:0-4226 GCA_036406775.1 Acidimicrobiales bacterium | reverse complement strand
CGTCACCGGCGTCGACGACAGCGACGACGCTCTCGTCGGCTTCGCCCACTGCCCGTTCCGCCAGCTGGCCGAGGAACATCCCGATCTGGTCTGCGCCCTGCACCGGGGTCTGGTCGAGGGTTTCGTCGACGCCATCGGGGGCGGGGAGGTCGACGACTTCCACACGCTCGTGCACCGCGAACCTTGTCAAGTGCTCCTGTCCCCCCGGTAACCTCGACGTCGTGATCACGCTCACCGATTCCGCCGCCGTCAAGGTCAAGGAGCTCCTGGACGCCGAGGGCGAGCCCGAACTGGCGTTGCGCGTGGCCGTGCGCCCCGGTGGGTGCTCCGGGTACTCCTACGAGATGTTCTTCGACGGCGACGTGGCCGCCGACGACGAGGAAGCCGTCTTCAGTGGGGTCAAGGTCGTGGTCGACCCCTCGAGCGCGCAGCTCCTCACGGGCGCCACCCTCGACTACAAGGACGGGCTGCAGAGCGCCGGGTTCTCGATCGACAACCCCAACGCCACTCGCTCCTGCGGCTGCGGCCAGAGCTTCAGCTAAGTCCCCTTGCCCCCGAAGTGACGCTTTTCGACACCATGTGTCGATGTCCGTCACATCGGCGTGGCGTCAGGTAGGTGTGACCTTCGCCAGTGCGGCGCTCAGCTCGCTCTCGTCGAACACGAAGTCGAGCCGTTCCACGATCGTGCCGGTGGCGTCGGCCACCCAGAGCGCCGGCTCGAAGGTCATGTTGTAGGCGTTCACCGCAGGCGTGGTGGTGGTGGCCGTCGAGTCGGTGTAGACGTCGGCGTGCACCATCGCCATCTTGTCGCCGAGCCGCTGGTGCTGGGCCACCACGAAGTCGAGGATGGGCCCGCACACGCCCGTCTGGCAGAACGCCGGCGTCCCGATGAAGTAGGCGACCGGCTTGCCCGACTGCAGGGCCTGGGTGAGGGTGATGTCGTGCAGCGGACAGGCGGGCTGACGGCTGCAGATGGGGTTCACGCCGCGGCCATCGGTCGTGGTGGGCGTGTCGAACGGCGGCAGCTTCTCGCCCGGCTTCGGGATCTTCTCCTGTGCGGGGTCCACGACGCTGAACGAACCCTCGAGCCCGTCCGTCGTGCGCAGCGTGTAGATGCCGGGCGTCGCCAGTGCGAGACCGAACGGCCAGTAGGGCAGCGGCAGGTTCTTCTCGTGGCGGGCCGCGCTGACGCTCGGAACGACGACCTTGCCGTCGGCGTCGAGCACCTCGGCCTCGAGCGTGGTCGGGAGGTTGTCGGAGATCAGCCCGTCCTTGTTGCCGAGGCTGAAGGCGACCCGCTGGGCGCCGGGCACGAAGGTGCCGTCCTGGAAGCGGGCCACCAGCACCGTGGCCCCCGACGCCTTGGCCCCGCCGCCCTTGGCGCCGCTGCCCGAGCCACCGCCCCCGCACGCCGCCGCCACGACGGCGCCGACGCCGGCGGCGAGGAAGGTGCGGCGCGAGAGGCCCGTCATGCAGGCCAACCTAATGTCGCGCCCCGTGCCCGAAACGGTCGCCTTCGAGCTGAACGGGCGGCCCGCAACCGTGCCCGACGACGGCGGCTCGCTCCTCGACGCCCTGCGCGAGCGCCTCGGTGTGCGCTCGGTGAAGGACGGCTGCAGCCCCCAGGGTCAGTGCGGCTGCTGCACCGTGCTCATCGACGGGGCGCCCCGCGTCGCCTGCGTCACTCCCGTCGCGCGCGTCGCCGGCCGCGCCGTCACGACGGTGGAGGGCCTGGCCGATGCCGACCGCTGGGCCGAGGCCTTCAGCGCCACCGGCGCCAGCCAGTGCGGCTTCTGCACGCCGGGGATCATCGTGCGCCTCGCCGCCACCCACCA
Source organism: Acidimicrobiales bacterium (assembly GCA_036406775.1). Classification (GTDB taxonomy): domain Bacteria; phylum Actinomycetota; class Acidimicrobiia; order Acidimicrobiales; family Ilumatobacteraceae; genus DASXAI01. Next base: position 2,391 of record DASXAI010000030.1, on the reverse strand, counting down.
GCCGGTCGACCAAGCCCTCCTCGCCCACCTGTGCCGCTGCACCGGCTGGCAGACGATCCGGGAAGCGGCTGTCCTCTCCGTTTCACGCTCGTTGGAAAACCTCAGAGGTCGTCAAACAAGCGTGAAACGGGAGGGGGCGGAGCGGCGGGCGGCGATCGAAGGCCGTACGCCGCAACGGGTCGGCCCCGAGATCGCCCTCGGCGGCGGTGGGTTCGCGGACGACACCGCCCCACCGGACGCCCTCGTGGCGGTCCGCGCCGCCAACGGAGCGTGGGTCGTGGGCGAGACGCTGGCCGAGGCCCGAGCGGCGTCGGGGCGGGTGCCGGGCCGGCGTTCGACCGTCGGGTTGCGCTGGCCGCTCGAGCTGCCGCCCGGCGCCTGGGCCCGCACCCTGCGCACGACGTGGGTCGAGCCGGCCTACCTCGAGCTCGACGCCTCGTGGTGCCAGCCGGGCGGCGAGCCGGTGTCGCCGCTCGCCAATGGCGGCGCCTTCGGCGGCAAGCTCAGCTCCGAGGTCGGTGCCGTGGCTCGGCGCCTGGCCGGCGAGCACGGTCGGCCCGTGTGCGTCGTGCTGTCCCGTGAGGACGTCGTGCGTCTGGGGCCGAAACGGCCGCCCGTCGCGGCGGGTGTCCGGGCCGACGGCACCGGCGTCGTGCGAGTGGTGCGGACGCCGGGCATCGCCGCCGCCATCACGTCGGCCGGGCCCGGCCTCGATGTCGAGGAGGTCGAGGTCGCCGGGCCGCGCACGTCGGCCGCGCTGCGAGGTGCCGGCTGGGCCGAGGCCAGCGTGCTGCGCGCGGCGCTCAGCGCGGGTCCCGATCGAATCACCACGCCCGACGGCGCTATGGCCGAAGCCACCGTCACGGCGGCCGGTGTCGCTCTACGGGTGCGCGCCGGCGCTCCACTCGACACCGTGGTGCTCCGCTCGTATTGCATCGGCGCCGCCCACATGGCGCTCGGCTGGGTCCGGTCGGAAGGCATCGCCGTCGACGCCGAGGGCGAGCCGCAGGACCTCACCATCCGATCCTTCGGCATCCTGCGAGCCGTGGACATGCCGGCCGTCGACGTCGAGATCGAGCCCGACGACGGCCCGCCGGTGAACGGGTCCGACGCCGTGTTCGCGGCCGTGGCCGCCGCCGCCTGGCGTCACGAAGGCTTCCCGCCCGACTGGCCCGTGCGGCGCTCGGGCTACGGTCGATCGCCATGAGCGCACCCAAGCCCGTCGGTCCCTACACGCCCATCGTGCGCGCCGGTGACTGGCTCATCGTGTCGGGCCAGGTCGGCACCAAGGACGGCACGCTGCCCGACGGGGTGGCGGCCCAGACGGCCCAAGCCGTCGCCAACGTAGAGGCGCAGTTGGCCACGATGGGGGCCGAGCTCACCGACGTGGCCAAGACGCTGTGCTTCCTGACCGACATGGGAACCTTCGACACCTTCAACCAGGCGTACATCGCCGGCTTCGGCGATCACCGTCCGGCCCGCTCCACGATCGGCGTGGCCGCCCTCCCGATCGGTGCCGCCGTCGAGATCGAGGCGTGGGCGTACAAGCCGGCGTGACCCGCTGCGCGTGGGGCGCCGACGACGAGCTCATGCTCGGCTACCACGACACCGAGTGGGGTGTACCGCGGCACGACGAACGCACGCTCTTCGAGTTCCTCGTGTTGGAGGGGGCGCAAGCGGGGCTGTCGTGGCGGACGGTGCTCAACAAGCGCGAGAACTATCGGAAGGCGTTCGCCGGCTTCGACGTCGACGCCGTGGCCGCCTTCACCGACGCCGACGTGGCGCGCCTCCTCGGCGATGCCGGCATCATCCGCAACCGGGCCAAGATCGGCGCCACCATCGGCAACGCCCGAGCGGTGCGGGCGTTGCCGGAGAGCCTCGACGCCTTCCTGTGGGGCTTCGTCGACGGCACACCCGTGCAGGGTGGGTGGCGGGAGATGGACGAGCTGCCGGCCACGACGCCGGCGTCCGACCGGATGAGCAAGGAGCTCAAACGGCGCGGCTTCCGCTTCGTCGGCAGCACGATCTGCTACTCGCTGATGCAGGCCTGCGGGCTCGTCAACGACCACGTTGTGAGCTGCTTCCGGTATCCCGAGTTGCGCAGCTAGGGTCGATCGCCGTGGCCGGAGCCATCGTGATGATCGTGGTGCTGGTGCTGTTCCCTGTCCTCGTCGCCATCGGCGGCCTGGTGCTGGCGGCGCTGCTCGGTGCCGTGCTGAACCAGGACGCCGCCGAGCGCAACAACGACAGCGAGCTCCTCGACCTCAACACCTGACCGGTGCACCGCCGGGACGTCGCCACCGAGGTCCTGACCCAGGCCATCGTCAGGTACGCGGTGGAACGACTCCGACTCGATCCACCACCGCTCGACAACTCCCGGCCCGAAGCCGA
>DASXAI010000029.1:0-11302 GCA_036406775.1 Acidimicrobiales bacterium | reverse complement strand
GGCATCTACGACCAGGGCACGTGGCTGCTCTCGCGGTTCAAGGACCCGTTCGTCACCATCCGGGGCCTCGAGATCTTCGGGCACCACGCCAACTTCATCCTGCTCTTCTTCGTGCCCTTCTACTGGCTCGGCGCCGGCCCCATCTTCCTGCTCGTCGTGCAGGTCCTGTCCCAGGCCGCCGGGGCCGTCGCCCTCTACCTGCTGGCTCGCGACCTGCTCCGGTCGAAGTGGGCCGGTGTCGGCCTGGCCGCCGCCTTCCTGCTGAACCCCACGAACCAGTGGCTCACGTGGGAGTTCTTCCACCCCGACGCCGTCGCCATCGGCCCGCTGCTGTTCGCCTATTGGGCCGCCCGGAACCAACGCTGGCGATGGTTCACCGTGGCGGCCATTCTCGCTCTCCTCTGCAAGGAGGACGTGGCCCTGGCCGTGCTCGTGCTGGGGCTGATCCTCGTGTTCCGCGGTCACCGCCGGCGCGGCGTCGTCGTCGCCTTGTTGTCGGCGACGTGGTTCCTGTTCTGCACCCGGGTGCTCATCCCGTGGCAGAACGGCATCGGGCCGTTCTACGACACGTTCTTCGGCGACCTGGGGAACTCGCCCACCGAGGTCGTCTACAACTCGGTCCGGCATCCCTCCGAGACGTGGCGCCTGGCTTCGGCGGCCGACCGGCGGACCTGGTACTGGAAGATGCTCGCGCCCTGGGGTCTGCTGCCGCTCCTCGGCCCCGTCGCCCTGCTCATCGCCGGTCCGATGATCTTCGTCAACGTGCTGACGGCGTTCCCCTACACCCGCGACTACCGCTTCCACTACTCGGCGCTCGTCCTGTGCGGCACGGCCGTGGCCACGGTCGAGGCGATCGGCTGGATCTCGCGGCGCGCCGGCCGCGGCTTCGCCGTCACCCGCAACGTCATGGTCCTGGTGGTGCTCGTCAGCGCCATGATCACCACCCGGCTGTGGGGCGCGTCGCCGTTGGCGGCCGACTACGACAGCGTCTGGCCGCTGCGGTCGGACGCGCGTGCCGAGCTCAAGACGGCGGCCATTGCGATGGTGCCGTCGGACGAGTCACTGAGCACGGCGTACAACATCGCGCCCCACGTCACCCACCGGGAGAAGGTGTACGAGTTCCCCGTGCCGTGGTGCAACATCAACTGGGGCGTGAACGGTGAGAACCTCGACGACCCCGGCCAGGTCCAGTGGTTGCTGATCGACCGCACCCTCGCCACGTCGCCCCGCGACCAGGCGCTGCTCGACGACCTGCTCCACGGCGAGTTCTCGATCGTGTCGGAGCAGAGCGGCATTGTGGTGGCCCACCGGGTCCAGCCGGCCCCCGAGCCGCCCGGACCGAACCCGGCGCCGGGCCGGTGCTATCCCCGGCCGTCGCTGCGGAACTTCCCCTGAGCCCCTCCGGAAGCGCGCCGGGACCGGCGGTGCTCCACGACCGCGTCCACCACGAGCAGGAGCAGGGCGCCGAAGGCGATGCGGTGGGCGAACTCGAAGCGGGTCACCCATCCGAACCCGGGTTGCGGCTTCGACACGATCTGGCGCGCGACGTACAGCACGCCCACAAGAACAACGCCGGCCACCGCGCCGATCGAGACGACGAACCGCCAGCGCCGCCACCGGGCCGACACGAAGGCAGCGACGCCGAGGGCCACGGCCCACGGCGGACTCAACACGAACGCGGTTGCCAGCCCGACCACGACGGCGGCGACCGCCGCCTCCCACGTGGCGAGCGACGGGCCGGAGCCGGCGAGCGGCGACGCCAGCGCGATGCCGTCGGCTGCTTCTGGGAGGGGCCGCTCCCAGCGGCTCCCGATGGCGAGCAGCACCAGGCACACGACGCCTCCGACGATCGAGACGAGCAGGCCGACGTCGACGGTGCGCTGCGGCTCCCACGTCAGGCTGACGCGCACCGGTCCACCCCCCGGCGCCGGCGGCACGAGCCAGCCGTTGAACCCGCCGTCCACCATGCGGGGCGACCCGAGGTCATGGCCGCCGGCCGAGGCGTGCCAGCCTTCGTTGAAGCCCTCGCCGAGCGTGAGCCACACCGGTGCCGCCGCCGTCACGTCGACGACCCGGTGGGTGCGGTCGTTGGTGCGGACGCGGACGGTCGGCGCCGCCGGCGGCGCGGCCGCTTCACCGCCGGGGGCGGGCGACGACAGCACGATGCGGTCGAGGGCGATCGAGCCGAGGCTGGTCTGCACGAGATGGTCGCCGGCCGTGAGCGACACGGGGCCGCATCCCTCCACCGTCAGATCGCCGCCGGCCAGGGCCGCCGCCGTCTCGCCGCGCACGCGGATCGGCACGGCGGTGCCGTCGACGGTGAGGCCGTCGGCGCATCCGGTGTCGAAGGTGGCCGGAAGCGGCGGCGCCACGAACCCGGGGACGCCGAGCTCGGCGATGGCGACGGGCAGCATCACGTGGTCGCCGTAGCGGCGGTCGGTGGTGTACCGCGCGTCGACACTGTCGATGGTGACGGTGAGCTCCTGGCCGGTGAGCGGCGGCAGCGGCACGGGCACGGCGACGGGACCGGGCTGCTCGGGCACGTCGGGCAGGTCGACGCGTACCGGCGCCTGGCCGTCCATCGCGGCCGTGAGGGTACGAGGCACGGAGTGGCGGCCGTCGTTGAGCACCTGCAGGTCGAGGTGGTCGACGGTGAGCGGCGACGGCGAGTGGACGGTGATGGCGGCGCCGTTCGCGTCGTCGAAGGCTGTCTGCCAGCTCGTCGCCGGGTCGCCGTCGACGGCCGAGCGGGCGCCGGCCGTGATGACGCCTGTGAGCACCGAGGTGGCGGTGGCGACGGGCGCGGTCCCGAACAGATCCGCCGCCACGAGGTCGGGCGCGAGCCGAGCGGTGAGGTGGGCGCTCCCGCTGACGGTGAAGGGCCGAGCCGTCGGGACCTGGATGGAGCGGACGATCGTCTGCTCCGGGTCGTCGCGCCACCGGTTGCGCTCGTCGACCCGGAGCCGGCTGAGGACGTACGACAGGGGATGGCCGGGCGAGTCGGCGCCGAGGGCGGCGAGGAGGTCCTGGGGCGGGCGGACGACCTCACGCGTCGGCGCCACCCCGTCGGCTCGCACCTCGGCCAAGCCCACGGCGTCGATGCCGAAGTAGTTGGCGAGCCGGCCGGTGTTGGTGGCGGCCACCTCGAGGTCGACACTGGTCGCGGGAGCCGGCAGATCGATGCGTTGACCGGCGTCGGTACGAGACGCGTCGGCGAGGTCGACCGTCGTCGTGCGGCCGCCGGCGTCGACGCCGAGCCGGGTGATCCACCGGTTGTACTGGCGATCGTGGGGCTGGACGACGGTGAGGTGGTCGGTGGGCGCGGGCAGGGTGACGCGGAGTCGCTCGCCGATGGCCTCGGCCCGATCGGCGACCTTCCACGCCGTGGCGACGTCGCCGTCGACGGCTTGGTCGGCTCGGTCCTCGGGGCGGTAGGCGGTGGGCTCGCCGTAGGCGCTGGCGACCGCCGTCGCTCCATCCTCCTGGAGCGCCACCGTCTGGAATGCGGTTCCGGTGCCGGGGAAGAGGGGGAGGCGGTGGTCGGCGTCGTCGGTGACGAGCAGGGCGGGACCGTTGGGCGCCTCGGTGAAGCCGGTGGTGTCCTGCGAGCCGCGCCACTGCTCGGCTCGCTTGCGGTTCGTGTCGGTCACGATGAGCGGTGCGCCGGCCGGCACGGCCGCCCGCAGCGCCGCCGGATCCGGAAAGGCGCCCGACTGCAACACCGTGCCCGGGTTGTCGAGCAGCCCGGCGGCGGCGGCATCGACGAGACCGTCGCCGCTGCCGTCCACCACCGTCACGGCGCTGGCGTCATGGGCACGGATGACGGGTTGCGCGTCGGTCACCGGAACCACGGCCGCCGGCGGCACCGGCTGGCCGACGCGAGGGTCGCTGAGGGCGGTCTCGTCCAGCATCGGCACCGCCGGTTCGTTCACCGTCGGGGTCCCGAACGTGGTGGGAGGTCCGAGACCCGGGGTGCCGCTGGCGTAGACCGACCACGTCGGCTCGGGCCGGGGCGTGCGGTAGCGCTCGAAGGCGGTGTCGCCGCGGTAGACGATGGCGCCGGCGCCGAGGAGCCGGGCCACGGGCGCGATGGCGGCCGGTTCCACCACTCCGGCCTGGAAGCGATTGTCGAGCGCGTTCAGGAGATCCATGGCACCGGCGCTGCCCAGCGGCAGGAGGTCCCGTGTGAGGGTCGGGCGGTCGGTGAGGCCGGGGAGGATGGCGTCGGTGGTGGTGCCCCACCGGTAGGCGGCGAACTCGGCCCCGGGTAGCTCGAGGGCGCGGCTGCCGTCGTCGTTCGCCGTCAGGGCGTCCGCCGCTTCCTGCCAGTACCCCGGGATGGTCGCCGGCCGCCGCAGCAGGGCGTCGACGTAGGTGCCGTTCCACAGGGTGGGCAGGTTCACGACGGCGAGCACGACCACGGCCGCCGACGCGTAGAGCGCCGGCCTCGGCCGCTGCACGGCGAACGCCGTGAGGGCGACGCCGACGCCGAGGGCGAACGCTACGAGCAGCAGCGGGAGCGCCCGTGTCGACGAGCGCAGCGCCAGCACGAGCGTGTTCTCGGCGCTCGACTTGATGAGACGACCGAACGGAGACGGGTCGTCGAACGGGTGGGCGCCGACGCTCACCACCAACCCGACGAGCACGAGGGCGGCCAGCCACACGCGGTCGCGCCACCGCACGAACACGATCGCCAGCACGGCGACGGCGGCGAGGGCGAAGCCGAGGCCGATCAATCCGGGGTTCTCGAGGTACACGGTGGACGCGCTGTTCCAGCGGCCCACGATGTCGCCGCCGTAGAAGAGCCAGTACCCGAGTGCCCGCGTGATCTCGGACGCCAACGAGGTCGACGACACCGCGCTGACCGTCTCGCTATAGGCCAACACGTCGGCGCCGTACCGGGCCTGGACGGCGAGCGCGACGATCCACCACGCCGACGCCGCCACCGTCAGAACGGCAATCCGTCCCGCCGTCGCCAGGACGCGCCGAACCGGGATCTCGTGGGAAATCCACGCCGCGTGCGCCAGCCACAGCACGGGCGCCAATCCGCACAGCACGAGCGCGGTGGCGTTGACGCCGCCGACCGTGGCCACCACGAGGGCGAATGCCGCGGGCCAGCGCCAGCCGCCGCGGCGAGCGGCGAGGATGGTGGTGGCCATCATCCATCCCAGGCCGGCCCAGGGTGACAACAGGACCGACGTGCGGTTCACGTAGCCGAGCAGGTACGGCGACAGGCCGTAGAGGGCGGCGGCGGCGACGGCGCCCGGCCACGACACCCGCAGCAGCCGGGCCAGCACGAGAATGCCGGTGCCGGCGGCGAACACGAGGGTGCCGATCCACAGTCGTTGCGCCACCCACACGGGCACGCCGATGCGATCCATCACCCAGTACCACGGCCCGAGGGGCCACAGGTAGCCGATCGTCTGGTGCGTGACCCAGCCGCCGAACATCGAGGGATCCCACAACGTGGAGGCGCCGCGCAGGTAGCGGCCGACGTCGAGATAGAGGTACTGCTTGGTGTCGGCGGCCACGACGCCTCGTGCCGTCAACAACGGCGGAACGTAGGCAACGACGGCGAACGCGCCCAGCGCTACGGCCCAGTGGAAGTGCTGTCTGCGTCGCCGTCCTCCGCTCTGCTTCGGCCGGCTCCTACTCGCTCCGCTCGACAATCGGTTCTCTCGCGGTCCCTCGCCGCACGGCGAAGCCGTGACGGCTCGGCTCACCTCCCTCACGGAATGGCGGCGAACAGTCCGTACAACGCGGTGACGGCTACCAGGCCGGCGCCGAGCAACGACAGGCCCAGGCCCCACCACTTCTCCTCGTCCTTGGGCCAGATGGCGGCGCCCGCGATCAGGATGGGGAAGGCGGTGTAGAGGAAGCGCGGCCGCGCCGTGACGGTGGCCGGCAGCAACATCAGCGCGATCACGACCAGCGTGTAGGCCACGAACGACGCCGGCAGCTTGGCCTTGAACAACACGTAGATGCCAATGATCGTGGCCACGACGCACAGCATCGTGATGATGTTCGTGGCCGAGTCGAACGGGCTCGTGAACGCTTCGGCCGTACGACGCAAGGCCGTCCAGCCGAAGCTGGCGCCCTCGTTCCACGCGTCCTGTTGGACGCGGGCCCACACGGTCAGCTCCCCGGTGTGGGCCCAGAGGTAGAGCTGGAACGCGATGAAGCCAATCGGTGCCAGCAGCGGCGCCAGCCACGCCCGCCAGTCGGGGTCGCGACGCCACGCGAGCCACGCCGCCACGGCGCACGCCGCCACGATCGCGATGGCGTTGGGGCGGCTGGCGGTGGCCAATGCCGACACGAGTCCCGCCAGGAGCCATCGTCGCTCGAGGAGCAACAGCAGCGCCGCCGCCACCAGCACCAGCATCAACGCCTCGCTGTAGCTGAACGACAGGACGAAGCTGCCGGGGAAGAGCGCCATCAGCACCATCGCTCGCCCGGCGACCTCGGCGTCGAACAGCCGGCGGGCGATGACACCGACCAGCAGCACGGCGATGGCGCCGAGCACGAGGTTGACGAACAGTCCGGCCATCACGTCGCCGCCCGGCAGCACACGATCGGCGGCCCGGACGAGGAGGGGGTAGAGCGGGAAGAACGCGGCGCGCGCTTCGGGATCGAAGTAGGTGATGGGCGACGGCACCGAGGTCGGGTAGCCGTGCCTGACGATCTCGAAGTACCAGAGCCCGTCCCACGACGTGAGCACGTCGAGGATCGGGCCCTTGGCGTTGGTGGGCCGAGGCTGTTGGGCGGCGGCGACGGCGCCGGCGGCGGCCAGCACCATGGCTCGCGAGATCAGATAGGCGACGGTGCCTTGCGCGAGGGCGAACCCCCACGGCGACAGCCGGCGGCGGCGCGCGGGTGCCGGACGCGGTGCGTCGGGAGTGGGCGCGACCTGACCGTCGGGCTCGTCGAGAATCGTCACGCGCCGGCCACGGGGTTCGAACCGGCGCGGTGCACGGCGGGCGACGCTACCACCAGCGGTTTCGTCGCTCACCAGGTCGCCACCGGCTGGATGCGCTGCCGGGGCGCGCGGCGCGGCGGCCCGGCGTGGGCGAGGACGAGGAGGCGCTGCACGCGGCCGCGCTGGCCGTGGTAGGGAGCCAGCAGCTCGAGCATGCGGTCATCCGTGCCCACCCGCTCGCCGGCCAACACCCACGTGACGAGGTGGGGGAGGTGGTAGTCGCCCACGACGACAGCGTCCGGGTCACCGAGGGCGGGGCCGGCGACGGTACCGACCGTCCACGGTCCGACGCCGGGGAACGCGAGCAGCCGCCGGTGGGCGGCGGCCAAGGGGAGCGACACGGACTCCTCTACCCGATCGGCCCGCGCCGCGATCCGCCGGATCGTGGTGGCCCGGCGCCGGTCGACGCCGAAGCGGTGGAACCACCAGTACGGCAAGGCGGCCAGACGCGCCGGATCCGGCGGCAGCAGGAGGCGCACCGGTCCGGGCGCCGGCTCGCCGAGGCTGCGGCACACGCCGATCCACGCTCGCCGCGCCTCGATCGACGTGACCCGGTGAGCGAGCACGGCCGCCACGAGGGCGACGAGGACGAGGCGGGAGCGGCTGAGGCGCGTGTCGGTGAAGCGGCGCAGGGCGTCGGCCACGGCGGGGTGTACGGGCACCACGGCGTCGCGGTCGTCGTGGAAGCCGACGAGCTCGGGTACACCGGCCAGGAACCAGTCGCGCCCTGGTCCCCACGCCTCGGCGTCGACGCCGCCGGCGGCGGCCGTGACTCGGAGCGTGGCCGGGCCCTCGGGCGTGCGCCGGGCGAGCCACACTTCGTCGGGGGAGACGATGGTGGTGGGATCGCCGGCGCCGTGTTGGTGGACGGCGAGGGTGCGGCCGACATCGACGGCCATGCTGCTCCGGAACCGCACGCTCGGACCGTAGTTGGTGGCCTCGGCCGAGGGCGCGCAAGGATGCGGCATGGCCGACGTCGAGCTCGACACCCCGCACCCGGGGATCACCCGCATCACTCTCAACCGGCCGGCCCGGTTGAACGCCATGACGGTGGGTCTGATCGAGGGCCTCCACGACGCCCTCGATGCGATCGCGATCGACCCCGAGTGCCGCGTCGTCGTGCTCACCGGTGCGGGCCGCGGCTTCTGTGCCGGCCTCGACCTCACCGGCTACGGCACGCCGCCCCACGCCGACCACCTCGGGCCCACGCAGCTCGGCTTCGCCACACAGCGCCACATCGCCCGGCTCATCCCGCACCTGCGCTCGCTCCCGCAGCCGGTGATCGCGGCCGTGAACGGCGCCGCCAGTGGTGGCGGCTTCGCCCTCGTGCTCGGGTCCGACATCCGGATCGCGGCGGCGTCGGCCCGCTTCAACGCCGCCTTCATCCGCGTCGGCTTCTCGGCGTGCGACATCGGGACCTCGTGGCTCCTTCCCCGGCTCGTCGGCGCCGGGCGCGCCCACGAGCTGATGCTCACCGGCCGGCTGTTCGACGCCGAGGAGGCGGCGCGCATCGGCCTCGTCATCGACGTGGTCCCCGACGACGGGCTGCTCGACGCCGCTTACGCCAAGGCCGACGAGATCATGCGCAACACGCCGTTCGGTGTCGCCCTCACCAAGGAGGGCATGTGGTCGGCGCTCGAGATCCCGGGCCAGCAGGCGGCCATCGACCTCGAGAACCGCCAGCAGATCATGGCCAGCGCCACCGCCGACCGGGCCGAAGCCCTGGCCGCCTTCCTCGAGAAGCGAGCCCCGCACTACACCAACGGCTGAACCGATCTGACGCGCTGAAACGTCGTATACGACACATATCGCGCACCAGAACGGTCTAGAGGCGGTCGAGCTCGTCGGCCTCGTCCGGGTCGACGACGCGGCCACAGGTCGGGCACCACGGCCGGCTCTCGAGGGCGGTGCCGCACGTCTCGTGGTAGACGGGCGCCGGGAGGCCCTCGACCCGGGCGGCCCACCCGGCGAGGACGGCGAGGGCGGCGGCCAGAGCCCGGCCGTCGGCGGTGAGCTCGTACTGGTGGCGGACGGGCCGCTCGGAGTAGGGCGTGGCCACCAACAGTCCGTCCTGCTCCAGGCGCCGGAGCCGGCCGGCGAGGATGTTGGGCGCGATGCCCGGGACGGCCTCGGCCAGCTCGCCGTAGCGCTTGGGCCCGTCGAGCAGGGCCTCCACCAGGAGCAGCGTCCAGCGGTCGCCCACACGGGCGAGGGCGCGATCGAGCGGGGCGGGCGTCATCACCGCGAATTGTGCCGGGTAGCGGCGCGATGGCGGCGGACGGTCGTATAGTCACTTGCAAATCACAAGTCACTAGGTGACGGAGGGGACCCATGTCCGCACTCGACGAGCTCCAGGACGCCGCCCGCACCGTGGCCACCCGCCTCGGCGCCACCATCGTCAGCATCGGGCGCGACGGCCGGGGCAGCGGGGTCGTGATTGCCGACGGCCAGGTCCTGACGTGCGCCCACAACCTGCGCGACCGCACCACCCAGGTGACGTTCGCGGACGGCCGCACGGCCCAGGGCGAGGTCCTCGCCGCCGACACGGACGGCGACCTCGCCGTGCTCGCCGTCGACACCGCCGGCGCCACGCCGGCCGAGTGGGCGCCCGCCCCCGCCGGGGACGGCCAGGTCGTGTTCGGCGCCGCCCGGGGTCAGGGCCTGCGGGTCACGTTCGGCCTCGTGAGCGGCATCGACCGCACGTTCCGGGGCCCGCGGGGGCGTCGGGTGACCGGCAGCGTCGAGCACACGGCGCCACTGGCCCGGGGCTCGACGGGCGGGGCGCTCGCCGACGCCCAGGGCCGAGTGGTGGGCATCAACACGCTGCGCCTCGGCGATCGCTTCGCCCTGGCCCAGCCGGCCGACCAGGCGTTCCAGGACCGCGTGGCCCGGCTGGCGGCGGGGGAGGCGCCGAGTCGCCGCCGCCTCGGCGTGGCCCTCGCCCCGGCCCATGTCGCTCGCCGGCTCCGGGCCAGCGTCGGCCTGCCCGAGCGGGCCGGCCTGCTCGTGCGGGGCGTCGAGGACGACTCCCCGGCGGCCCACGCCGGCATCGAAGCCGGCGACCTCCTCGTGTCGGCCGGCGATCGGAGCCTCGCGTCGGCCGACGACCTGTTCGAGGTGCTCCAGGCCCTCGGCGACGGCGCGACCCTCACGCTCGGCGTGGTCCGCGGCGCCGAGGAGCGCACCGTGGAGGTGCGCTTCGAGCCGGCCGAGACCGCCTAGCCCGCTCCCTCGGGGATACGCCAGCGGGGGGTGAGGGCGACGCCCAGCTCGTCGACGGCGGCGATGGCGCCGCGCAGGAATGCGGTGATGAGGTCGACGAGCCGCTCGGGTCCGACACCGGCGGGATGGTCGAGCCAGTAGAGCACCATGGTCTGGATGGCCGACAGCCAGCCCCGGCTCACGACGTGGGCGTCCAGCGTGCCGCCGAAGTTGCCGGCGATGACGGCGACCCGGTGATCCTCGAGCTCGCGCAGGCTGGCGAACGCCGGCTCACCGGCGGCGTAGCGGTAGCCGGCCGGATCGACTTGCGCGAACTCGACGTGCACCTCGACCAGCGCTCGGAGCGCGTTCTCCTTGCCCCGAGTGGTGGCCAACGCCTCGCCGGACCGCCACGCCAGGATGCCGACGTTGCGCTTGTAGACCGCCTCCACGAGCCCGTTGCGGTCGCCGAAATAGTTGTAGACGAGGGCGCGCGACACCCCGGCGGCGTCGGCGATCTCCTCGAACGTGACCTCAGCCGGGTCGCGGCCCCGGAAGACGGCGGCGGCGGCGTCGACGATCTGCTCGCGGCGCTCCTCGCGGGCGAGCCGCGTGCGCGCCCGGGTCGAGTGGGCCATCACGCCTCGCTCGGTGGCTGGTGTCGCCCGGTACCCACAAGCCTCCCCCTTCTGCTCCCCCAACCGCGGCGTCAGCTCACGCCCCGGCACCGTTCCCATTCGTCGCCGCGCCGCCGGGCGGCGCCGCCTCGTGCCCGATCGGGAAGTGGCACGCCACGTAGTGGCCGTCACCGAGATCGCGCAGGAGCGGTTCCTCGACGGCGCAGCGCTCCTGGGCGAGGGGGCACCGGGTGCGGAACCGGCAGCCTGACGGGGGGAACAGTGGTGAGGGCAGCTCGCCTTCGATTCGGCCTTCGGCGTCGGGCCGCACGGTCGGGTCGGGCACCGGGATCGACTTCAGCAGCGCGTCGGTGTACGGGTGGGCCGGGTCGCGGTACAGATCGTCGGCCGCCGCCACTTCGCAGATCTTCCCGAGGTACATCACCGTGACGCGGTCGCTCACGTTCTTCACGACGGCGAGGTCGTGGGCGATGAAGATCATCGTGAG